>JAFGTN010000530.1 GCA_016934075.1 Pirellulales bacterium | reverse complement strand
TGGCCGAGTTGTTATCACCCATGGAACCATACTTCGAGTCGATGGCCGGCGCAAGTGTTTCTGCCATGGGTCCCTCGGTCGAACCGCCGGCCCTCAGCGCCAACGTCAACCAGCCCGGCCTGGACATCTACGTCGACCTGGCCGATCTGATCGACATCGACGCCGAGATCGTCAAAAAACAAAAAGAACTGGACAAACTCGATGGCATGATCGCAGGCAAGAAAAAGAAGCTCGAAAACGAAAACTTCATCAGTCGGGCACCGGCCGAGGTGGTTGAGAAGGAGAAGGCCAGTCTCAAAGAACTGGAGGATCAACGGGCCGGGACGGCTGAGGTTTTGGAGCGGTTGAAGGGTGCGTAAGCAGGATCTCGATCCGTCAACGCAACAATACAACAAGGCAGATCGTGAAAAACCTATATCGCTTGCTGGCTTCAGGTTGATACGCTATTCTATAATGTAGAGCAACTTTGCGTTTATCACCACTGGAGTATTATTACGAGGTGTGGCTCGCCCCGCTTCCCAACGGAAACAAGCTGCCACCAAATATGAGATTGTTCTAAAACAACTCCTAAGGAAAACACATGGATAAACAGCTCCCACAATTCATCGTTGACGCCAACCAACAAAAGACCGCGGTTATTGTTCCCGTCGACCAATGGGAGCATATCCTAGCTGAGTTGGAAGAACTTGACGACATCCGGACATACGACGCGGCAAAGGCGAGTGTCGATGAGTCGATTCCCTTCGAGCAAGCCGTGAACGAAATCAAATCGGGCGACTCTTAATGCGATTTGAAATCAAGATTCTCAGATCGGCGCAAAGGTCCCTGTCACGCATCCAATCGCAAGACCGTGAACGGATTATTGAAACCATCCGTGCATTGGCCGGGGAACCGCGGCCACATGGCTGCATCAAACTCTCAGGCCGTGATGCTTGGAGAATTCGTATCGGCAATTATCGCGTGATCTATGAAATCCACGATAACAATCTCGTTATTCTGATTGTGGCAATCGGGCACCGCCGGGAAGTCTACGGATAGCAGCAACCCCCATAGTAGCTATTTTTTTGTATTACAGTCGAATTTCAGCTAGATTGTCTATTTGTTGGAATGCAACCAGCGGACATCGCAAAGCCGCCATCGATTTTTTGGGCGAGGGTGCGTTTTTTTGCCCGCCACTAGCTTTACCCGCCAGGAAGTTTCTATAATGGACTCCCGGGACGCCGTTCGAGCGCCTTTCAGCCATTACCGTTTGTGCAAAGGGATGCGGCCATGCCGGTTCACATGGAGCTTTCGCGGATTATTATCAGCGAGATCAATGACCAGCAGATTATTTATCTCAAGGAAGTGGGGGGGGAACGGACATTTCCGATCTTGATCGGGATCTTCGAGGCCACCAGCATCGACCGGCGGGTCAAGCATTTCGATACGCCGCGGCCGTTGACGCATGATCTGATCGTAAGCATAGTGGATCATCTGGGCGGGCGGTTCGAGGATGTGGTGATCAACGAATTGCACGACCATACGTACTTCGCCAAGCTGCGGGTGCGGCGTGGCAAGGAACTGGTCGAAATCGACGCGCGGCCCTCGGACGCGATTGCAATTTCGGTAACTTGCGATCCGGCGCTACCGATCTATGTCAGCGAGAAGGTGCTTAACGACGTACTGGGTGAATGATTCGTGTTACGCAGCGATCGCTCTGTTTGCATCGAGCAGATCGGCAAGCTGGGAATCGAAGGCCATGCCGACAAAATGACCGAAGCGAAGCGGATGACGATTAAACCCGGCTCAAAAAACTAGACGACACTTTCTGAATCTAGACCATTGCGTCCGCGAATTCTTCTTTCAATGCCGCCAGGCCCTTCTCGCCCTGCGAACCGTCGACTACCACGGTCACCTGCATTTCGCTGGTATTGATCATCTGCACGTTGATGCCGACTTGCGTCAACGACTGGAACATACGTCGTGCCACCTCGGTGTGGCTGCGCATTCCGATGCCGGCAACCGCCAAAAGCGCGACCTGCGGCGAATGCGAGGGAGGAGGACAGCCCAGGCGTTCGGACAGTTTTCGGGCATGTTCAAGTGTTTTATCCAGGTCTTCCTTGGGGAAAGTGAAACCCATGTTGGTGGCGCCGTCGTGGCCGAAGCTTTGCACGATCATGTCGACGACGATGCCCGCGTTGGTGATCTCCTCGAAAACCTCGGCTGCCATGCCGGGCTGATCGGGAACTTCCAACAGCGTGATACGCGCCTCGGACTCGTCCAGCTTGATAGCCTCGACTATCAGATCCTCCATGCCCTGCAGGCGGGCAAGTGCGTCGCCGTTTCCACTTGTTTTTGCACTAGGTTTTTTGTCGCCCTTTTCGCCGGAAATCCGTTCGGGCTCTTTTTCAAGGCCAAAGGCTTCGTGCACAATCCTGAGTGCTTCGGAAGATTCATCTCGCGAAACCAAAACTGATATTTTTATCGGGCTGGTGGTAATCATCAAGAGGTTGATATTTTCGCTAGCCAAGGCGCGGAACATCTTTTCGGCGACACCGAATTTGGTTGCCATGCCCAGGCCCACCACGGAGATTACCGACACATTTTCGTCGTAGCTGAACGCCTTGGCGCCAAGTTCTTCCGTCGCCTCTTCCACGGCTCTCATGGCCGTGGGCAGATCGTTGCGGAAGACGGTAAAAGAGATGTTGGCCTGGCCGGCGTCACCGGGGTTCTGCACGATCATGTCCATGGCAATGTTCTTCTCGGCGATTTTCGAGAACAACGTCAAAGCGGCGCCGGGCCGGTCGGGCACATCGACGACGGTGATCCGCGCCTCGTCGCGAACCATGGCCGCGCCGCATACTACTTGATCTTGCGACTCGGGCAGGGCCGTGATCATAGTTCCCTGGGTATCGGTGAAACTGCTGCGCACATGGACGGGTACCCCGAATTTTTTGGCGAACTCGATGGAGCGGTTGTGCATCACGCCCGCCCCGGCGCTTGCGAGTTCCAGCATTTCGTCGTAGCTGATTTGGGTCACGCGACGAGCTTCCGGTACGATGCGGGGATCGGTGGTGTAGATGCCGTCCACATCGGTGTAGATTTCGCAGGAGTCGGCCTTCAGCGCGGCTGCCAAAGCCACGGCTGTTGTATCGCTGCCACCGCGACCGAGGGTGGTGATGTTGAACGACTCGTCGATACCCTGGAAGCCGGCGGCTATTACGATGTTGCCCTGGTCCAAGGCGGCCCGTATGCGGTCGGTCGAGATGGAAAGAATACGGGCCTTGGTATGACTCGAGTCGGTCTTGATACCGATCTGCGCGCCGGTGAGACTGATGGCCTGGTGCCCCAGCGAATGGATGGCCATTGCCATCAGGGCCACGGTAACCTGCTCGCCGGTGGACAGCAGCATATCCATTTCTCGCGCCGGGGGCTCCTGGTGAATCTGCCCGGCCAGATCGATTAGCATATCGGTGTTTTTGCCCATGGCACTTACGACCATGACCACCTGATTGCCTTCTTTTTGAGCTCGGATTGCCTTGCGAGCCGCCGCCAATATCTTGTTACTATCGGCAACGCTAGTGCCGCCAAATTTCTGTACGATAATAGCCATATATTGGGTCTTCAATAATGAATGGAATGTGTTCGCACGTCCAGATTTTTCGTTAGTTCAGTCCTACTTTTTATGATAATTCGAGATTTGGCACGTTCAAGCACGTACCTTACTCTCCCAGAAAATATGACATCATGAGCCAACCTTCGTCGAAGGCAAGATTGGACGCATTTGCCGTAGGTTCGTCGTATGTTTTGCTCGCGTCAGCCTTGATACCGGCACCGGCGATAGTCAGTGGAACAGCGCCGTGGGCATGGGTTTTGGTACGCAACCAAGTGTGGTGATCGGGGGAGACCAGAATCCGGTAATCCCCCCCCGTGTCGAGAGCACCACCAGGTCGTAAAGCTTCGTGCAAAGGGCCTACAACGTGGCGGTCGATTTCCTCCAGCGCCGTGACCTTAGCCCGGGTATCGCCTTCGTGAGAGGCCTCGTCGGGCGCTTCGACATGCACGAAAATGATGTCGGTTTCCTTTAAGGCCTGGATGGCATAGCGGCCCTTGGCAGCGTAGTCGGTGTCAGTGTAGCCGGTGGCGCCGGGCACATTGATACGCCGCCAACCGATCAGATCGGCCAAGCCGCGAAGCAGGTCGACGGCGGTTATCATGGCGCCGCGTTTGCCATGCAATTCTTCGAATGCAGCCAGATTGGGACAGCTGCCCTGGCCCCAAAGCCAGGCGGAGGTCGCCGGTAACTTGCCCTTTTGTATGCGGGCTTTATTGACCGGATGGTCGGCGAAAACGTCAGCGGTTCGAGACATCAAATTGTTGAGAAAATCGCTACCGGGACCGCGTGGGTAATCGTCCTGTACACTTTTATCGGTGAGATCGTGCGGCGGCGTGGTACGGGTGTCTTGCGTAAACGGGACGGGCTTGTCCCCGCCACGACAGACCAGCAGGTTTCGATAGCTGACACCGGGAAAAAATTCGATGGTGTCCGACCCCAACTCGTCGTTGAGCGAGCGGATCAGTTCTGCGGCCTCTTCGGTCGAGATATGACCGGCGGTAAAATCCCGCATCTTCTGGTCCTGCACGGTAACCAGGTTACATCTTACGGCCCCGTCGGTCGGTCCCAGGGAGATCCCCTGAGCGGCTGCCTCAAGCGGCGCTCGGCCGGAATAATGGTCCAAAGGATTGTACCCCAAGAGACTGAGATTGGCCACGTCGGAACCGGGCGACAACGACTCGGGCACGAACGTGGCGCGACCGACGCAACCCAGCTTGGCAATTTCATCCATGGCCGGCAGATTGGCTGCCTCGAGCGGGGTCTTTCCCCCGAGAGATTCTTGGGCTTCGTCCGCACAACCGTCGGGTACTATGATTGCAAACTTCATGCGGGTCTCTTGGCTATTGGTTTATTGTGTTTTTTAAACTTAGTGGGTGTTTCAGAGTACCTACTCGCGAACTCTCAGCCGCACGCTGCCGGGGCGAACGCAACTAAGTTTATCAATCTCCCCGACGGCTTTACAGATGGCCCCCTCGGAAGCCGAGTGAGTCATGATGATGAGCGGTACGATATTTTCGCTGCCGGCTTCATCTTCGTCGACTTCGTGTTGTATGAGCGATGCGATGGATACCTTATGGCGACTGAGCACGCCCGCAATCTCGCACATTACACCGATGCGGTCTTCGACGTTGAATCGCAGGTAATACCGCCCCGGAATCTTGTTGGGATCGCGAGCGGAAACCGGCGCCTCGCGGCCGTTTGACCAGAGATCGAGCGTTTTGAACGTTATGGCGGCTCGGCCGACGATAGTGTCGATCA
>JAFGTN010000050.1 GCA_016934075.1 Pirellulales bacterium | reverse complement strand
GTTCGGCCACAGTTCCAACTCGGCCATCACCAAAAGATCCGGCCGCACCCGTCGCACGGCCGTTCGCGTTGCCCAAGTGAAATCCAAGGGGCAATAGAAAACCGTCAGGTCTGAATATTTCTTCTTCGCCAGACGCATTCCGGTTATGGTGGTCGTGGAAATCACGCAGCGCCAGTCGGGCTTCTGCCGTCCGATCTCTGCGATCAACGTACCCAGCAGATTCACCTCGCCCACACTGACCGCGTGCAGCCAGACGGTCTTTTGCTTGTCTCCATTGTCGCCGTCTTCACCAATCCGTGGCGCCAGCCCAAGCAGTTTCTGCCCGAACCCTTCGCGATATTTACCCTTGACGACCGCGCAATAAAACAGCCACGGCGACGCCAGCAAGATAACCAGCATATAAACAAGATTTAGAATTACTCCCACGCTGGGATTCCTTTCCCGATAGTGATTTTCCGCGAAAACATCACGTAGGGTGCGTCCGCGACGCACCAAAATTTTGCATCATTCTCCGAACCATTCCCGCAATTTACCGGTAAGTTTCGCAAACGCCGGGTCGCTGCACCCCGTTAGGCTAACGGTTTTTGCGAGATCTTGATAAATCGCGGAAGACCTTGGTTTTCTGACCTCTCGCAGTGCCTTTTCAACGGCCTCCTTGGGCCGCACCGGCTTTGCCTGATCGGCCGGCCAAAATGTCGTGTTTTCTCGTAACCAGTCCCGCAGTTTCTTCGAGCTATTTGCCCAGCCGAGTTTTTCCTCGACGTGAGGCGAATCACTCCATACCCAAGCTTCCAATTCCGGCTCGATCACAATCGCCGCGGCCCGATCATTCCAGCCGTTTTTGTTCAACAAGGCTTCGATTTGCGTTTCGATTGCTTCTCGCTTTTTCTCCTCCGCGCCGCTTCCTTCGTGGTCCAACAATACCAATGCATATCGGTGCGATTCGCAATAAAACTGCAAGTAACTCAACGGATCTTTCAAACACCCCGGATCTTTTCGAGGATGCCGCAAGAATGTGACTTCAATCTCCCGTATCTGCAAAGATTGATTTCTGGAAATAATTCCTCTTACCGCGAACTCTATATTCTTGTCGGCCGCCAAAACGACCAAGTCTTGCTGCTCCTCCCTGTTTGTCATCCAAGCACCCCGGCTGCGAACAGGCTCCCTAAGTCAGCGTCGTGTTTCCAATCACGAAGTACCGGATGTTGGCTACCGAGCATAATCTCAGTCGATCCGTCCTTGGCCTTATCAAAACACAGCACCTCGTCGAGTTCCGCTACGCCCAATACCACGGGCGAGTGTGTTGCCAACAAGATCTGTGCCCCATAAACCGACCTCAACGACTGCACCATCGTCTCCACCGCCCGCGGATGAATGCCGTTCTCAGGTTCCTCGATTAAGAACACTCCCTCGATATCCGGCAGATAAGCGAGAATCGTCAAAGCCAACAACCGTAAAGTTCCATCGGAAACCATCCAGGATGGTACTTTCAAGTCACCCCGATAGCAGAGTCTTAGCCAACGGTGACGGTCCTCCGGACGATCGATGACTTCGATGTCTTCAAGGTCTGGTAAAGCCGTCCGTAGATGGGCGATCCAATCGTGGAAACGGTCTGCGTTTTTTGTTTTTAAGTTTTCAACCACCAGCGGCAAATTAGAACCATCCGGCTTGACGGTAGCACCCTGCCCCGGCGGGCTGGGTTTGCGGAGGGCGCGGCTGTCGAGGGTGAGGATTTGGGTGTTGTTGGCAAGGAAATTAGCTAACCACTCGAATACGAGGAGCATGTTTGCAAACCGATGTTTGAGAGTAGTTAGACCAGAAACAGCAGCAAAAACAGTTGTGAAAAGGGAAATCAACTGCTGGTGGTCCGAAGGTTTTGGCCTAGAGAAATCAAGAATAAGCTGTTGTTTTTTCTCAGTTTGTACCTCTTCCGAATAAAATACAGAGTCATTTTTTATGCAGAATCCAAACCAAGTATTATTCCCTGTATAGGGAGCTAAAATTGTATGGTGTTCTGTAAGTGCAGTTGAATTGATGAAATCATATTCGTCTTGAAGACCAAGCTTTTTCCCAAGTAAAATCGTTTCTTCAGCCTTTTCAATCTTTTCAGTTCTTGAATTCACTCCAATAGCAACTTGATAACGAACGGTATCTACCGGCTCATCAAAACCCTTTCGCAACGTTTCCGGTATCGTCAACTCAACCGCCAGTTCAAACCGATCGCCGTCGTGCTTCCAGACCAAATCCCGCGGGTTGGGGCTCCGCTTGCGGAATACTGTCTCAGGATCTTCGGACATTACCTCCCCAAGAAACGCCACCACATCAAGAAACGTCGACTTGCCCGAAGCGTTTGGCCCAACCAGCACATGAAACGGCCCCATCGGCTGCCGCACGTACCGCAGACATCGATAATTCAAGGCTTCTATAAGTCGAATCATGTAACTGCGTTCCGGGATTTGCGGGCAAGGTATAATAAAACCGGCCCCGATTGTACTCAGCCCCCTCGGCATCTGCAATATTAGGATCACCCCCTCCATACGTGTGATTACCACTTGACGACCGTTCACAGTGTGTTACAATGTATTACATGAACACTCTTACTATCAGAATTCCCGATGAGTTGAAGGCCGAATTGCAGGAAATCAGTTCCCGTGAGCATGTTCCCGTGAGCGATCTGGTGCGAGAATCCATCCGGCGATATGTGGCCGTGCAACGTTTCAAATCGCTTCGCAAACGCACTCTTCCATTTGCCGAAGCGCAGGGGCTGTTAACCGACGAGGATGTTTTTCGGGCAATTTCATGAAGATTGTACTGGACGCCAACGTCATGGTGGCGGCCTTCGCCGCAAGGGGGCTTTGCGAATCTCTTTTCGAATACTGCCTCGTCAATCATGAGATTGTGTTGAGCGAGCCGCTGCTTGATGAGATCCGCCGAAACCTCTCTGAAAAAGTCAAACTACCACAGCAAACCGTAATGGACATCGAACGGTTGCTTCGAGAAAATGGGATGTTATTCGAAACAGCCGCGGTAGAAACCGACGCATGCCGCGACGCCGACGATTTGCACGTTCTGGGGCTGATCAAGTCGGCTGAGTGCAACTATCTTGTCACCGGCGACAACGATCTGCTCGTGTTGAACAACTTTGAAAAATGCCGAATCGTAACCCCACGGCAGTTTTGGTCGATTGAGAAACAACAGTAGATCGGAAGTTCCGCTACGCCACCACGCCCCCGCTCTTTCTCATGCAACAATTTTTATACTTTTTCCCACTCCCGCACGGGCAGGGCGAATTCCGGCCCACACGTTCTTCCCGGTTGCGGATGGGTTCCGGTTTACGGTCGACTTGCGTGCCGTCGATGGCGGCTTGTTGTTGCTCGGCGATCTCGCCGGCCGAGGCGGCGTCTTCGTGGATGGCTTCCGACTCCGTCCAGGTCGAGCCCACGAAGCTCTCGTCCAATTGTTCCATGCGGAAGACGAGATCCGTTACTCTTTCACCCACCGAGACCCACATGTTCTCGAAGGTCCTCATGCCCTCACGCTTGTACTCGACCTTGGGATCAACCTGAGCGTAGCCCCGCAGGCCGATACTGCTCTTCAGATGGTCCATGGCCAACAGGTGATCTTTCCAGGCCGTGTCCAAAAGCTGCAGAACCAATGCCCGTTCCATCTTCCGCATTTCCGGCCGATATTTTTCCTCGACAATGGCCGTAAGGTGGCGGCGGAGTTGTTCGGGCGTGAGACGGGCCATTTCCTCGGGCGGGAAGTCATCGTCGAGTTCGGTCTTGATCCATTCTGAAAGTGTTCTCAATCGCCCGCTGCCGGTGGCTGCCTTGATGGCCTCGCCGGGTGTATCGGCTTCGGCCACCATGTCGTCGAGGTGCTCTTCGATCTTTGCCATGGCCGCGTCCAATCGCCCGGCATGCTCGCGGCTTTTGTCAACCAACAGTTCGCGGATCTCGTCGCGTTGTTTATTTTTCAGGTCTTCCAGACTGAGTTCAACTTCGAAACGATCTCGCGCCCAATCTACCAGAGCCTCGCGGTTATAGCGTTTATGCCCGCCGGCGTCGCGCATGGTGAAATGATACAAGCCGGCCATGACCGGATACTCGGCTTCCTTCTGGGCATAAACCTCGCGTGCTTTTTCGTCGACCATCGCCGTGAACGGTTGCAATTCCAGCGAACGAACCTCGTCCAAATCCAATTGTATACCGAACTTGTGGGCCACCCAGGCGCAGGCCGTCAGTGCGCCGAAGTCGGGATCGAGGAACCGCTCGCCCTGGCTCAAATCGGTATCGCGCACGGCGGCGGTGGCCTTCTCGATCAACAACTCAGCCACGCCGTCGCGGCCCACTTTCTTCAGATCGCGATCGCGCAGGCTCAAACGCCAGCGGGAATTGGCCATCTTGGCCAAGGCCTCCCAGTTCCAATCCTTGGTGTCGGCGTCCTCGGGCAGGTTCTCTTCGATGGCGTCGTAAACCTGTCCTTCGGCGATGCGTTCGGCGCGGTCCTTGGCGTATGTTTCGGCCGACTCGAAATCCATGCGGCGGAAGTCCTTGGGATCGAGTTCCACGGAAAGAATTTTTCCCGCCCAACCGGCGAACGACTCGGTGCCGTAGTCGCGATCGAGGAACTCTCCCAGGTAGTGCTCGGTCTGCTCGTCGATCATATCCATGATCAGGCTCTTGCAGTCGATACCGTCCAAAATGGCCTGGCGATAACCGTAAACCCGCTTGCGCTGCTCGTCCATAACCTCGTCGTATTCGAGCAAACTTTTGCGGATCTCGAAGTTACGCTCCTCGACCTTCTTCTGCGCGCCTTCTATGCGGCGTGAAACCATCTTGCTTTCGATAGCATCGCCTTCCTCCATGCCCAAGCGAGTAAGTATGTTGCGCACCCATTCTCCGGCGAAGATCCGCATCAGGTCGTCTTCCAACGAGAGGAAGAATCGGCTGCTGCCAGGATCGCCTTGACGACCGCATCGTCCGCGGAGTTGCAGGTCGATGCGACGCGCCTCGTGCCGTTCCGAGCCGATAATATGCAGGCCGCCTATCTCGGCCACTTCGCGGCCCTCGGCCTTCATTTGTTCGCGCTGTTCGATCTGCCCGACCAACTCGTCCCATTCGGAGGGTGGAACGTCGAGACGCGTTTCGTATTTTTCCTGCAACTGTGCCCAGGCCATGGCCTCGGGATTGCCGCCGAGTACGATATCGGTTCCGCGGCCGGCCATGTTGGTGGCGATGGTCACCGCGCCCTTGC
>JAFGTN010000049.1 GCA_016934075.1 Pirellulales bacterium | reverse complement strand
CTAAGTACGGGTTCCTCTTCTCTATTCACGCCAAACAGAGAAGAGGAACCCGTACTTGGCAAGGCCCAAACTGCCGCAAGCGGCTGGACTAAAAAGCCTGTCCTCTGTCATCTATCCTCTGTTATCTAACTAAATCACCCACTAAATTGTACTAAGACCCTCAATTTAAGACTACCGGATAGACGGTAGTTATCCCACTCAAGGACACCGGTTGTTATGGAGGATAGATGCGAGGATCCAAATCTATGGGACGGTTGGTCTCCTGATCCAACGCTTCACCAATACGATCAGTTCGTTCAGCAAATGCTTAGATCGTTATCTGAATGCGATGCGAAGGAATGGTTCGACGCAGCAGAAAGATCTCCGCGATTTTTGTTCGAATTCGACCGTTTGGAGACTGACCGAATCATTGATTCTGTTTACGCGCGAGGTGCTAATGATGTCAGGGTTCTCAGTGATGAAGACACCATTAATAATGGCGGGTCTGTTGATATGCTGCTAATCGTGCTTCCGGATGACGCAGAGAGCCGCAAGCAACTATTTGAGCTTTCAGAATTGGTTGCGGAAGAGAGTGGCCTGATGGGTGATATCGACGAAGGGCAAAAATATATGGTTTTGCGGTGGACTTGAAACGAATAATTTAAGTGGACATTCCACTTTTTGACATAAAGTAGAATGTTCCTCCTTAAACTCACCGGCGGATGGTGTGAAAGTATCTTGAGGTGTATGGAGCCGGAGAATAGCCGACGATGAATATAATTACGTTTGATCAGTATTTCTTTTTCGAAATCTGTCGTGGTGAAGACCGCTTGTACGCACACACTCATCCTAAACTCATCAAGGAAAAACCAGATGCTTTCCATATCGGCTATTTCCGCACCTCGGACGGAAGCTATCTGCAACCGGAGGAAGATGACGACAGGTGGTTTAGTGATGCGGAAATCAAAAGGATCCAACGGATTCTTGCCGAACACAAATCCGAATTGAACCTCGAGCAGTTTTCCGTTTACCAAATCCTTCCTGCTCATTATCGTCAAGTGCCACCGGAGTCGGAACGCTACGAAGACATCAACAAACGCCTGCGTCTATACGAGGGTTACGATCCTGACTTCGAAGTGGCTTGGGATAAGCTTACGTTCGAGGAACCGGCCTACCGCCTGACAAGAGATTTCATTACACGCATACTAAAACGAGCAGAGGAAGTCACCCCCGCCGAACGCGACGAGTGGTTGCAGGAAACTTTGCTGGATACTTGGACATACGACACCCCTCGAGATAGTAATTATTATGGAAAAACATTTGAGGAATTTTATCAAAAGTCGCTCAAGAGAATGGAAGCACCGACGCCTCTAAATTGCCGTTTACACAGGGATTATAGGTTTTATGAGATCGATGGACTGCCGAAGATCTACTTGGTTGAAGAGATACGCGAGGAATTGATCGACTCGCTTCACTATATCGATCTCGGGCCGGTGATTGCCCCTATTGGGGTGCCATATTTCTGCGAGCATGCATGTTACATCCTTTGAACTCGATCATTGAGAATACCGGTTCGCCACCCAACTTACTAGACTTCTAAACACAAGGAGCAGACCATGGGGATATTCGATATGTTTAAGCGATCGAGCGATGAACAAGGCGATTGGATCGAGAAACGAGAAGAGCATTATTGCAAGTTATTCGGGCCCATGAGTGAAGACGTTATGCATTCGAGTGACGTCAAGGATGTGCATGTGGATATTTATCAGTTTCCACCCAATGACGAGCGGCCGCATTGGACTCTTATCACCGGCGGCATGAGCGATTTGAGGCAGTCGATTCCCCGCGACGCCGAAGGCCTTGCACCACGTGCCGAAATTCTCATGTATGCCGGCGAGCCCAGCAATTGGATGTTCAACGTGCTCAAAGGCCTGGCCGAAATGCCCTTCGAAGATGATACGTTTTTGCACTGGTATCACACCGTCCCCAACGGCAAACCGATGACGGCCGAGCCGTCTAATCTGACCAGTTTCTTCTTCCTGCCGCCATATTTCGAAGAACCGCAATTTGCCGACCTTAAAATCGAAGGCGATGCGGTCGACTTTCTGTGGATGATTCCAATCACCGAAAGCGAACGCCAATACGCCATGGACAAAGGAAGCCAGGCCCTGGAAGAAGTTTTTGAAAAGGCGGGACTGGATATAGTCGTCGACGAAACCAGGGAGTCGCTTGTGTAAGTAGATTTTATATAGACAGCATTTCGGCTTGAATAAATGAAGGTTCTTCACAGAAATTTAGTGAGTGAAAATGGTGTCAACTTGCCTTCGGCAAGAGGTTTTTTAGGCATGGGCTAACATAAGTATATTGACTCAAGCCATACTACAGGGGGATAATGCCATGGTCTGGTGAAGCGGAGATAGGCACTGCTGAGGAGCAACCTACCAAGGAATAACCAGATGCAGACGGAAGTATATCCTGTCAAGGCTCCTTGGATATTCTATGGTCCGAGGAGCTTCTTTTCATACTTTTGTTAGCCCATGCCTAAAAAACCTTCGTGCGGAGCACGACAATACCATTTTCACCCACTAAATTCCGTAAAGAACCCAAATGAAATGGCAACGTCCAATCAAGTGTATACTTCTTGCCGTCGCGGCGATTGCAACGACACTTGTGGCGTTCAATATTGAAGTCTCTCGCGACTGGGCCTTCATTTGTGAAAACACCGGATCGCGCAAAGGCTATCGCCAATGGAGTTTCGGGCCCAAGACGGGTCACTGGCATGAAAAATCTCCTCTGGAAGAATTCGTGGCCGAACACAAACCGGACGCACTCGCCCACAGATGGACGAGCTATGCGGGAACGGGAAAAAACATCTTCGGTTCGTCCCTTTCCTTTGGCCACGGGAGTCCGGGCGCGGTCTTACAGTTTGAACATAGTCTTCAGGACTGGTGGATCGAGCGTCATTCCGAGGAAGAGGTTATAGAACTGTACGGTTTGTTCGTCTACGAGAATCAGACGGCGATAGACAAAACAGTCACGGAAATCTGGGAAGAATATCTAAAGTAATACATAATCACCATTGTGGTTGGCAAAAGGTAACGAACCATGTCATTAGCCGAAAATGTGAGGCGATACTACGCGGCACGTGCTCCGGTGTATGACGAGAGTGCCGGGTATACGGATCCCGAGGCCGAACAGTTTCGAGGCCCGATCAAGGACCGTTATCGAAAACTGTTCGAAGGGCACGACGTTCTCGAAATTGCTTGCGGATCGGGGTACTGGACTGCCGCTGTCGCCGAGACCGCCAAGTCGGTGCTCGCGGTAGACGTCAATGCTTCACTTATTTCGCAGGCGGAGGCGAGGTGCCGAAACCTCGCCAACGTGAGGTTTCAAATCGCCGATGCATACTCTCTGGAAGCTGTTCCCGAGGGATTCTCGGCCGCTTTCTCCAACTTGTGGTGGTCGCATGTGCCCGTCGAACGGATTCCGACCTTTCTGACCGTCTTGCACGGAAAACTAAAGTGCGGGGCTTTTGTGCTGTTTGCGGACCAACTCGTTTATGACGTGCTTACCCGCCGGGAGGATGCCTCGGGCAATACGCTCGAAAAACGTGTCCTGCCCGACGGACGTTCTTTCGACATAGTTAAAAACTTTCCTACGGAAGAAGCCATCCGCAATGTACTCTCGGGTATTGCAACAAATGTGGAGTACATCGAGCGGCCAGGTGAAAAGAGCTGGAGCCTGACATACAACACCAAGGAATGATTGCCGACAAGTCGAATGCAAGAAACGTTCGGCGCCGGCATCTTTTTCTAGCCTTTTTCTAGCCGGATTCGCAAGAATTTGGATCTTCGGGCCATTTGCCGTTAAATTGGGTTATGTCCGAATTCTTGCGAATCCGGCTACCACTTGGCGATGCCGTCCGCCGTACATTCGGGGGGTGGGGCGTAAAAAATTCATAGAACACTGGTCGATGGTGCTATAATTCGTTGAGTGTGGATAATTTGCGTTTGTAACTTTTTTGTTGGTAATTAGCCATCCACTTGAGCGGCCGGTGTTTTATTCGCTATACTTTATCCAGTTTGCGGTGGCATCAAACAGTCTATAGGAATATGCATAAAGGAGCGTTCTCATGGCCACTATAGAGGCCTCTTGTGGCACGGTTCAGATCGGCAAAACGGCAGGCGAGGTCTGGGATGCCCTGGATAAACAAGGGCCGTTGAGTTTTGCAAAGCTCGTGAAAGCCGTTGGCAAGCCCAGAGATCAGGTTATGCAGGCCATCGGCTGGCTGGCGCGCGAAGAGAAGCTTTGCATCGAGGAAGAAGGCCGCAGTAAAGTGGTTTCCTTGCGGTAGCGAGATCGAGCGGGCAACGAAAATGGATCCCAGGCTTTTCACCTATCATTGGTGAAAGCGGGGTGTTTGAAGACACTGGAGGACAAGCGCCAGTGGTGCCCACCGTGTACGGCTAAGCCGGCTTCAATTGCTATTATCGACGTAATCCGCACAGTTGTTCCATTCTTGGGCAACTATAAAAGAAATGCTTGTTTACGTCGCAAGCCTTGTCCTACAACAGTTTTCGGTGTAGCCTACACTTGAACTCCGGGAGGTCCGGAATCGTATATATTGATGTTTGCATGTCATCGACACAGTAAGTTTGCTCATTATCAGTAAGAAAGGGAACTGGCCAATGATACGTTCTATTTTATGGGGTACTGCCGTATTGGCAGCAGTCTTCGCCTGCTTAATATTCACCACAAACACCGTTACCGCCGAGCCGCTGTCGATTGAGCAGTCGGCCAAACCGGCCACCGGTGCGGCGAAGATCCCCCCCGAGGTAAGAGATGCCATGACCAGATTCCAGAACCGGGATGTTGCCGGCGCCGTGGCGGTGCTCGATAAGGCCGTGGAAGCCAATCCCGATCTGCCGCCCACCAATGTTATCATGGCCCAGTTCTGCGGAACATCGCAACAAGCCGTCCCGGCCGTTCGT
>JAFGTN010000529.1 GCA_016934075.1 Pirellulales bacterium | reverse complement strand
TCGTTGTAGCATGCCACAGATCGATCGCATGGTCGACATTGCGACATCACTGCCGGGCGTGGCCGGCGCACAACTGGCCGGAGCCGGCCTGGGCGGCTGTATAATGATCCTTGTCCGGCGCGACAAGGTCGAAGCCACCCAAAAGGCACTGGCCAGGCTCTACTATCGCCCCAACGGCCTCAAGCCGGCCACCATCCCCTGCATAGCAACAGACGGAGCCGGGCTAGCCGAGTTCTAGTTCAATAAGCCTGGGATTTGTCTTTGTCTATCAAGATGCTACTCTATGCCCCGTATTTTCCCAAAATTACCGTTAGGCAAAGGTGCCATCCAGAAAAAATTCGTAGTTGCCTTTTACGGGCCGTATGGAACCAGCCACTGGCAAACCGACCAGACGGACTCTATAATACGAGGTTTCCCACAGAGGAGGGTATAGGTGAGCCGATTAGCAGATGAAAAGGTATTGGTTCTGGATTTCGGATCGCAATATGCACAATTGATCGCCCGGCGTGTCCGCCACCAGCACGTTTACTGCGAAATCGTGCGGCACGACATTACCGCCGACCGCATCAAGGTGATCGCTCCCAAGGGAATAATTCTCTCCGGCGGGCCGGCTAGTGTCTACGAAAGCGGCGCGCCCAAGTGCGATCCGGAAATCTTCTCTCTGGGCCTGCCCGTGCTGGGGATTTGCTACGGTATGCAATTGGCATGCGAAGCCCTCGGCGGCCGGGTCAATAATACTCGCTCGCGAGAATACGGCCGCGCGCATTGTACGGTTACCGCCGAAAACGATCTGTTCGCCGACATCCCCCAAACTTCGCAGGTCTGGATGAGCCACGGCGACCAGGTTTCCAGCGTCAGTGATAAATTCTCCGCTCTGGCCGCGACCGACACGTGTCCATTTGCCGCGGTCAAGTACAACGATCAGCCCATTTACGGTCTGCAATTCCACCCCGAAGTCACCCACACCGATCATGGCGCGAAAATCCTCGGCAACTTCCTTTCCAAGATATGCGGCTGCCAAGGGACATGGCGACTGGGCGATTTCGCCGAGGAATCCATCAAGGCCATTCGTGCACGTGTCGGCGACGGACGAGTTATCTGCGGGCTTTCAGGCGGTGTCGATTCGTCGGTCGTTGCCGCTTTGCTGGCCCAGGCCATCGGCCCGCAACTGTCTTGCATACTGGTAGATAACGGGCTTTTGCGTAAGGCCGAGGCCCAGGCCGTTATCCGAGAATTCAGCGACCACTTCAAGACCGACCTGCACGTTGTCGAAGCTGAAGACAAGTTCCTCGAAGCTTTGCGCGGCGAAGACAATCCACAAGAAAAACGCCGCAAGATCGGGCACGCCTTCATCGAGTGTTTCGCCGATGAGGCCGCCAGGATCAGAGACGCCCATTTCCTGGCCCAGGGTACGCTTTATCCCGACGTCATCGAAAGCGGCGGATCGCAAGACGGGCCGGCCGCGACTATCAAGCTCCATCACAACGTGGGCGGGCTGCCCGAGGATCTCAACTTCGAACTGATAGAGCCCCTGCGCGACTTGTTCAAAGACGAAGTCCGCCGGTTGGGCCTGCAACTGGGCCTGCCCGAGGATATCGTCTGGCGTCATCCCTTCCCCGGCCCGGGCCTGGCGGTGCGCTGCCTGGGCGCGGTCAGCAAATCCCGCCTCGATACGCTCCGCGAAGCCGACGCCATCGTGGTCGAAGAGATCAAGGCCGCCGGCCTCTATCGCAAAACGGCCCAATCCTTCGCCGTATTGCTGCCCATCCAAAGCGTAGGCGTGATGGGCGACGCGCGTACATACGAAGATGCCGTCGCCGTCCGCTCCGTCGACAGCGAAGATTTCATGACCGCCGACTGGAGCCACCTCCCATACGACCTGCTCGCCAAAATTTCCACGCGAATAATCAACGAAGTCGCCGGCGTAAACCGCGTCGTCTACGACATCAGCTCAAAACCTCCGGCCACAATCGAGTGGGAATAGCGGTTGCAACCCCCGTAGGACGGATTGCGATCCGGCATGGTATCCAACCCGGATTATTCATGTACAACCATCCTCACTGCACATACTAACCCGAAGCGCAAGCGAAGGGAGATAACATAACAAAACGTTACCATCCCTTCGCTTGCGATTCGGTGTTTTATGGTTCATGAATAGTCCGGGCTGGCGCGACCAACCCGTAATCAAATGAATCACACTTTTTTCACCACGAAAAATCGAGAATACAAAAGCTTGAAAAACTTGATTGCCCTATTGTCGATCACGATTCTGACGGTTTCGATCTTCGCATTTGAAAACGCAGTCGCGGCGGCTTTGGTCTCGACGTTTGAAAACGCGGTAATTCGTACGAAGAAAATCGATGGGACGACCGTCGAAAAAACCGTTCCTTTAGTCAAGCAAAGCGAAGGATTTTACAGAATCAAAACGTTATAGAGGGACAGGCTACTTAATTAAATCAAAGTAACCCGTGCTCCTTACGCTCCCGGCTTCAGCAGCAGGTAGCTCTTCGTTTTCACGGTGTGGCCCTTGTACTAGAAGTCTTCCTATATCGTCGTAGTTCGTGATAACCTCGCTTTCGTCGGTCATGAACCGAACCTTCTTGCCACCTTGAATCACCAATTCCTCATGGTATAATCAACTCCGTTGCTCAGGATCACAATTCCTATCATTCGGGATGTGGGCCAGATCGCAGAACAAACACGTCACAATTTCAAACGGAGATTCTCATGTCAACGAAACACGCGCCTTCGGGATGTGCCTGTTGTCCGATGAACCGCCGCGGTTTCATTGCCGGTTGCGCAACGTGCGTTGGTGCTATGGCCGTTCCCAAGGCGGGACTGTTCGCGGCGGACGGCGCAAAGAAGAAACGGATCCGTCTCATATACGCCCTCTTGGCCGATGTTCAGACCAAGGCGACGTGGCCCAACGTGGGCTTCGAGTTTGTTCCAGTCATGGAGCGGATGACAAAGGCACTGGTTGCCGGGCGTCCCGAAATCGAGTTCATTCCTACAAAGGTTAACGATCCCGAGCAGGCCAAGGCCATTTTGGAAAAGGACAAATCGGCTGATATCGACGGCTATCTGGTGATACATTTTAACAACAGGATGCACTGTGTTATACATACGCTGCTCACCTCCGGCAAGCCGATCTTGTATGCCGATTTTCTCTACGGCGGTAGCGGCTTGTTTCTGACTCGCACGGCCGGTTTGCTGCGTCGTGGGGTTAAGAATTTCGGTTTCATCAGTTCAACAGAATTTGCGAACGTCGTAGAAGCAGCCAGGTGCTTCTTAACGATTGAAAAGCCCGACCAGTTCGCCGAGGCGGTGGCGAAAGTCCGCAAAGCACAAACGCAAGTACCCGGCGGACAAGACTCCAAGCCCGATGAGATGGAACTCCTTTCCCCTTTGCAGTGGCAGGAGAGAATGCATCAATCGAAGATCCTCACCGTCGGCGGCAAGGGATGGCGCGGGCCAAAACCGGTGATTGAGGAACTGGGTGTGCAAGTCGCCGAGGTCTCCTATGCCGAAGTCAACGACGCCTGGAAGCTGGCCGATAAAGGAAAGTCGGAGCAGGTCGCCGATATGTGGGCAAAACGTGCGAGGAAGATTGCCGATGTTTCACGCGAGGAGCTGCAAAACTCCGCCGCCATGTATCTCGGCATGAAGAGGGTCTTGAAAAAACACGCCGCCGATGCGATTGCGATCAACTGCCTCGGCGGGTTCTACGGCGGGCACATTCATGCGTATCCCTGCCTAGGCTTCCACGAACTGTGTAACGAGGGCATTGTTGGTGCTTGCGAATGCGATTTACTTTCCGCCTCGACGATGGTGGCACTGAAGAACCTGACCGGCGGGAGAACCGGATTCATCTCTGATCCCGTTGTCGACTTCGCCAAGCGGCAAATCATCTACGCCCACTGCGTTGCCCACAACCGCGCTTTCGGCCCGCGGGGCCAGGATAACCCGATCGAGATCCTCACGCATTCCGAAGACCGGAAGGGCGCCGCGGTCCGTTCGCTCTTGCCCTTGGGCTACATGACCACCACGGTTCAATTCGGAGCCTTCCGCAAGGAGCTGCTCTTCCATCGCGGAAAGACCGTTGACAACATCATCGAAGACCGCGCTTGTCGGACGAAGTTGGCCGTCGAGCCGGATGGCGACATCGAAAAACTCATGACCCAATGGGATCGCTTCGGCTGGCACCGCGTGACCGTCTACGGCGACTTGAAAGAGCAACTGTTAGAAATCGCCAAGATGCTCAAATGGAAGGTTACTGAGGAGGTGTGAACAGCCCGGAACGTTATAGAGAGATAGGCTTCTTTATTATTCCAAAGTAGCCAGTCTCCCTTACATCTCCTTCGATAATCAAGTAAAATCCAATACAACAATGTAAGTAGTCTTGAAAAACGGGAAATCCTATGTCTGGTGCAAAAAAATTACTCGAATTACTCAAAAACGATAAGATCATTATGGCTCCGGGTGCCCCGGATGCCCTCACGGCTCGACTCATCGAACAGGCGGGATTCGACGCTGTTTACATGACCGGTTTTGCCGCCACGGCCACCTTGATCGGATGTCCCGATCTGGGCCTCTCAACCCAGACCGAAATGACGACACATGCTCGCAGCATGGTCCGTGCGGTTGATATTCCCGTCATCGCTGATGCGGATACCGGTTATGGCGGGCCTGCCAACATCGAAAGAACCGTCCGTGAATACTGCCAGGCCGGTGTTGCGGCCATTCACCTCGAAGACCAGATTCTACCCAAGCGTTGCGGCCACATGGCCGGGGTCAAACTTGTCTCGGCAGAAAATATGCAGCGTCGCCTTAAATGCGCTATTGCGGCCCGAGGCAAGGAGGACTTATTGATTATTGGACGGACGGATGCCTGTGCTGTATTCGGGGTGGACGAAGCACTCAATCGTGCTCGCTGTTATCTTGAAGCCGGTGTCGATATGTTATTCATCGACGCCGTTAAAAAAATCGACGATGCCCGCCTTTTGGGAGAAGCACTGAAGGGCGCGACATTGATTATCAGTATGGTGGAAGGAAACGAAACAGCACAATTATTGCCCGACGAACTCAAGCAGATGGGTTTCTCGATCGCTCTCTATCCGCTTTCCACGCTCCTCAGAGCAACTTATGCGAGCCGAGAGATGTTGGCGGATTTAAAGGAGAATGGAACCACGCTGGCAAAAGCCGACCAAATGATGACCTACGGCGATTTTTCCAAAGTTGTCGACCTGGATCGCTATAATCGCCTGGACGATAATTTTGGCATCGACTGATTACAGGTGATTAAAGAAATAGATTATTTAGTGGAGTTAATATCGTGAAAGCTGTTGTAAAAACAAGTCGTGAGCCCGGAAACGTGGAATACATCGATGTCCCGGAGCCTACGGCGGGCCCGGGCCAGCTTGTTATTAAAGTGCGCAATGCGGGCGTGTGCGGTACGGACCTGCACATCTATAAAAGTGAATATTTGATCAATCCACCCGTTGTTCTGGGGCATGAGATGTGCGGCGAGATTGTCGAAATCGGCCCGGGCGTCGATCATTTCAAATTGGGTGATCTGGTAACGGTGAATCCTTCCGCCGGAAAAACCTGCGGGCATTGTCGCTTCTGTCAGGTCGGCGCTCCGTTTTTCTGTATCGACCGTGCCGCTCTGGGCAGCGGTATCAATGGTGGTTTTGCAAAATATTGCTGTGTCCGGCAGGGAGTGGTTTTTCCTCTGCCCGAAAACCTGGACGACCAGACCGGGGCCTTGTGCGAACCGTTCGCCTGTTCGCTGCAGGCGGTTGCCGAATTAACTCTGATCGAGCCCGGCGATATTATCGCGGTTTCCGGTCCCGGCCCTATCGGAATCATGTGCGCGATGTTGGCAAAGATCCGCGGCGGTCATATCGTTCTGCTGGGCACGGCCAAAGACAAAGACCGCCTGGCCATCGCCCGCCAACTGGGAATCGACCGCACGGTTGATGTTGAAAACGAGGACGCAAAGGAAATCATCGACGACCTTACGCAGGGGTATGGAGCCGATGTCGTTTTTGAATGTGCGGGCGTAGAGGCTTCATCTACCGTCTGCTTGGATATCGTCAGGAAAATGGGCCGATATACACAGGTCGGCCTTTTCGGTTCCCCCATCCAATTAAACATAGACCAGGTCGTACTGAAGCAATTACACTTCCAGGGCTCAATTTGCCATACCTGGGAAACCTGGGAACGCACCCTTCGATTTTTAAGGAAAGACTTGATAGATCTCCGCCCCCTAATCACAAAGCGACTCCCACTAAGCCAATGGGAGGAAGCATTCCAAAGCGTATCAAACGGAAAAGGCCTGAAATTCCTGCTGCATCCGGAAGAATAAAAAGATACTTCATGCCGGTGTTGTATTCTTGGCTTTTTTACAAGGTAGATAAAATTGCTTATGAGTGACAAGAAGGAGATTTTCGATGTTCCGGTGGAATCCATGGTTACAATCAAGTCCTTATTACCGATCTTCGTCTGCGTGTTCATATTTGTTTTAGTGTTATGGTTCGCGTTTAATATAATGTGGGCATATGCGTGCCGTGACATAACACCACGTGGGCCACTTCCAAATGCAGTAGATTGGCCCGAACCTGTCCAGCAAATGCATGACACTCTGACAAAAGCGGAAGTTGACATTCAATCATTTGCTGTTTATCTGATTTATGGCCAACCTGGAGATTTATTCTCTACTGTGGTATGCCGTATGGACAGTTCAACCTCTGCATGTAATACTCTCGCAGAGCATTTAAATCTTCAGCCCATTAGCCGTGACTTAGCAGCAAAATATGCGGGCAAGAAGACTCTTCGCTTCGCATCATCAGACTGGTGGCCTTCCAAAGATGACGAAAACGTTGAGTACTACGCCAGCAAAAACATATTTGATGCATATAGGGACGCTCTTTTCATCGTGGCATATGATAAATCGAGAAACAAAATTTTCATCTACTACTATAACGAATTTTAAGAGACTAAACTATTTCCCGATTTTGCCCCCCATATCTTGACGACATGACCATGCACGATTCCGGCCCGCCGAAGCTGAAACGCAACTGGTTGACATAGCGGGCTGGTGCTGCAAAAATAAATGCCATAGATCTGGATCGTTTTCGGCTTTGCCGCAAATGGGAAATCTCGGGTTTGTGCATTATGTAGATTCTTATCCGAGAAACGCGTTCACTATTTCGTTCCATTCACTGTGGGAGGGTATCATGTTTCGCGCTTTTCAAGTTACGGTGGCTGAGTTGTGGTATGTTTTGGTCCTGTCGAGCCTGTTGTGCTTAGGCAACGTGTGCGATGCGTCTGGCGCTGCGAAAGAGATTACGGCACAAGGGACACTCGACGCCCAATGGGTGGAAGTGCGGTGCGAGCTGCCCCCACAGTACGCTTCGGCCACTACTATCGCAGAGGTTGTTACAGAAGGCAAGATAGTTGACGCGGGTGATGTGCTCATTCGGCTGGATTCATCTCACTTGAAGAATGAGCGGCTTGAGCAACAGCTTAAGGTCATGGCCGGCGAGGTTGAACTGGTCAAGACTCGAAACGCCCTTAAAGTGTCCCAGATAGCTCGTGCCGAGTTCCTTGAAGGAACCTACATCGAACGGAAGGCGTCGGCAGAGGCTGCCGTGGTTCTGGCGAAAGTTGCCCTGGAGGTTGCGCAGAAATCATTGGAGCTTGCAGAAAAACGCTCCAGCGAGAACAAGACCCCGGCGGACGAATTGGCGGGGAGGAGGAACGCCGTAATGAAGGCGAAGCAGGAGCTGGTTCTGGCGGAAATCAGGCTTAGGGTCTTGGAAAATTATACTAAACAAAAGATGGAGGCAATGCTTGACGGCGCGGTAACGTTGTCTGAGGTGGATCTCGATTTGGCAAAAGCCAGACACCAATTCCAAATGCAGCGTTTGGAAAACCTGAAAGATGCAATCGAAAAGTGCGCCATTCGAGCATCGTCCAAAGGTCGAGTATACTATTGTCGAGAAGCGCCGAGCCAGCCGGGCAGAGTGATACGACCCGGCCATAAAGTCCGTGCGGGGCAGGTTCTCCTGCGTTTATACAATTCCCGCACTATGCAGTTTCGTGCAATGCTTTCCAAGGATGAAGCCAAACAGATTCGCGAGGGTATGTCGGCGACCATTCGGCTGGATGCACTCCCGGATCTGAGTTTGAAAGGTCGTGTGAAGAACGTGCCGGCAAATCCCCGCAAGAAAATGATGGTGCGGATCGAGATCACAAACCCGTCGGACCGTTTGCGACCCGGCCTTACAGGACAAGCCAGCATCACCGTGGCAGCATCAAGCAAGGCTACCCCGTGACAAATCCCCTCCAAGCGGGTCTCATCGTTTCGTGTTCAAAACGGGGACGGTGTTCAAAATGAGAACGGAGCTAGTTATTTGTACATCGCGAAAGTCGATCGAAGATAATCGAATAAACTAGCTGCGGCCCTATTTCGAGACCCTCGAAAGTAAACTACGGGAAAATACAGGAAAGAAAGTTAATCATGACGTGCAGCTTGACACGGGAAATGATCTCAAACGCCGGGGTGCCCCGGGTGCGAGAGTGGAATAGGGAGACGAGGGGACCGAACGGGAGTTCGCGGCGGAGCGCGCTAGCGTTCGCCCTTGCATGTGCAGTTTCCGCGGTGTTGCTGGCCGCACCGGCGGCGCGTGCCGACGGGATGCCGTCCGGGGCGGTGTACACCAACTCCCTGGGAATGGTATTCGTCCGGATAGAGCCGGGCGAGTTCACCATGGGGCGACCGAGGCAGGAGGCCAAGAACGGCAAACAGGATTGGGACGGAAGCGAGCAACCGCCCCACAAGGTTACCATCACACGGCCTTTTTACATTTGTGCGGATCTCGTCAAACACGAGAATTACCAGCACTACCAACCACGCTATTTCGACCGGAGCGTGAGCATAGGCTGGAAGCAACATCCCGCCGTCAACGTCACTTGGGACGAAGCGAGAGCCTTCTGCGAGTGGTTGTCCCGCAAAGACGGGACGCCCTGTAGACTGCCCACGGAAGCGGAGTGGGAGTACGCTTGCAAGCTGGACCAGAAGCAGAAACCGCGTAGGCTCAGGGACATGTGCGGCCTGATGGAGCAATGGTGCCTCGACTGGTACGGGCCGTATGTCGCAGACGACCAGATCGACCCCTCGGGCTACATCACTGGAACCCACCGTGTCGTTCGCGGGGGATCCAGGCTGACGGGAGTGGAAAGCGCGCGCCCCGGAAAACGTGCGGGCTTCCTGCCCGCCGATTTCTATAGGGGGCTGGGGTTCCGCGTGGTAATAGGTCCACCACCGAACGCGCCTTCCTTAAGCCTGCCCGTACCGCTTAACCAAAAGGACGTCTCGCAGGAACGCTTTGACTGGAAGTCCGCCGCCGTGGATCCGCAAAAGCCCTTCTGCAAGGGGCCGGACGTGTTCATGAAGATCCCCCCGGGATCGAACGGACCGCTGTATCCTGGGCACAATCACTACCCATCCATCACATGGTGTCCCAACGGCGACCTGCTGGCCGTGTGGTACTCGGACCCCGGGCCGTTGCATACAGCGGAAAGGGGAATACGGCTCAACGTCGCCGCTTCGCGTCTGGCGCGGGGCTTCGACGAGTGGCAGGAGGCATCGGAATTCTGGGTGGGAGCCGGACGTAATGACCACGCTCCCGCGCTCTGGACAGACCCGGACACGGGACGGATCTACCATTTTCAGGGATGCGGCAGCTATCCGCCGCAACACCACCAGGTCCTGGCGCTGCGGACAAGTGACGACAGCGGCGCGACCTGGACGCCACCGGTCATAATCAACAATTTCCGCACCATGTGGAATCCGCACGTCGCTCTGAAGACGCGCGAGGGGCACATTGTGCTCACAAGCGACTACAACTCCGGCGGACCCGTGTACGGATGCATCATCCTGAGTAAAGACGGCGGAATCACCTGGCACGCGCCCCGCGGCCTGATCATTGGCCAGCACCCCGGCATAGTCCAGCTCGGAGACGGACGGCTGATGGCTGTCGGGCGCGACAACTGGCGCAACAACCACGATGAATGCAAGGGTTTCGGTCTGCCGATAAGCACCAGCTCTGACTGGGGTGAGACATGGGAATACCGCCGCGAGCCGTCCCTCGGAGGCGGAATAATCAATGGTCAGCGCCCGGTTTTGATCACTCTCCGCGAGGGAGCGATCCTGTATGTCGGCTTCACCCAGCGCAGATGCGGCCAGGATAAGCTTAACGGGATCGAGGTCACGGACATGGAAGGCAAAAAACGCATGGTTTACGGCATGTTCTCAGCGCTGTCGTTTGACGACGGCAAGACCTGGACGCACCACAAGTTGCTATCGCTCTCCGGCGAACACCGCACATATGACGGGGGCGGCAACACGGGGGAGTTCGTGTCCGACGCCACATTTTCCGAGCCTGCCGGATACATCCAAGCCGTGCAAACCCCGGACGGCATGATTCACCTGGTTTCCAGCAGACTGCACTACCAGTTCAACTTCGCATGGCTAAAGCAACCGACAGTCGCGCTGATAGACTACGGAAAAAAAGAGTCGAAAAAGGATTGACCGCGAAAATCCATATTCTATCCAAACCTTATCTCAAACTCGCAGCTATCTGCGCCCTGCAGGATTGACTGCTTGAGAGTCACCTCCACGGGCTTGTCGAAAGTGGCTTCAAACAGGGATTTATACCATCCCGTTGAGCAATGGCAGTATGTATCCGTGGGAAACGGCTCCTTCGTCTGCTTCACCCGTCCGCAGTAACACCAGTCGTAGCCGCCAACAATCGTATTCTTGTTCTTCAGTGTCAGCCTTCCACCGCCGATGCCTGCTTCATTAAGCTTGGCGAGCAGTTCCTCGACCGAGTGTGATTCTTCCATGAATTGCTTCGCCCGTTTCTGTTGCGTTGGGCCGCAGCATTTCACGCCGCAAGCCTGCATCACCTTTATCGCTGTAGCTTTGCCCACTTCCTTCTCAAGACGCTGGACGGCGTTCCTTATCCATTCGGCTTTCTGTGCGTAGTTCGATGTCTC
>JAFGTN010000528.1 GCA_016934075.1 Pirellulales bacterium | reverse complement strand
AGCCGGTGAACGAGGCCGGGATCTTGTGCGTGCTGTCCGGCTTGCCGTTGATGTAGTACGTGAGCTTGGCGTTGCCGCGGTCCACCACCACGGCCAGGTGCGTCCAGGCATTTTCGGGAATGTTGGCGGTTGGCCTGGCGTGGCAACCGACAGTGTTGGAATCTATCATTTCCAGAAACGGGCGGCCTTGGGAAGTGATGTCCATCACCATCCAGGTTTTCGGGAATTTGGACTTACTGAGAAAACGGCGACGGGAATCGCGGCTTTCGATTTTTAACTGGGTGGGACAGATCCAGAGTTCCATGGAGAAGTCGGATGTGCCCAATTGCAGGGTCGGATCGTCGGAGACTATGACATTCGAATCCGCTGAAGTGCATAGAATCGCGCCACCGAACTTACCCTTGACCCAATTGGCCCAAACGTCTCCGTCATTGCCGTAGCCCGAACTGTCCTTGGCCGTGTAGCCGTCGGCGTCGTCGAATTTCCAGTATCCCATCAGTTTCTGTTTGTTGGCAGGCTTGTTGGGCATGACCTTGCGGACAATTTTTTTGGGGCGGCGTTTGGGCGGCTTGGCCAGCTCCTCCGTGGTACCGAGCTTCAGGTTGTCGATGTAGAACTCGGTTTTGGAGTTGCTGGTGGATGAAATGCCCAGCCAGGTTAGTTCCTCGAATTTGTCGCTTATGTAAGGAAGGTTTACTACAGTCGGCTTGCTGCCCGGCGTGCTGAGCGTGAGCTGGTAGGTCTTCGCAGCGCCGGGCCCAAGCTCCAAAGCGATATCCACATGTGCCCATTTGTCCGGGGGAATGGAACCGATATGTTTCCCGCCGGCAATTACTTTCCCGTCGGGTGCGACCGAAACGGTGGGACCGATCACATAATTTGGCACGGAGTTGTAATCTCGCAGTTCGATGAAGAAGCTTGCCGGATTTTCTTTGCTGTTGAGCATATCCCAGGAGCAAAGTATTTTGCCTTTGGTATATGTTTTGTGATAGTATAGGTGCGGCATCCAGGACTGTGTCTGGCCCGGAGCGTCTCTGAATTTCAGGCTATTACCGGCGCTGACGGCCGTCTCGGAAGAGATCGTCACGGAAGAGCCCTTACCGCATACGCAGACTGCACCTTCAAGAGGTTTTTCGCCGTCCTTTTGGTCGTCGAAATTGAAATTGATTATAAAGGGTTGCGTTACGGGGGCGGGGACCTCATTTAGCGGACGGTTCTTGTACTGCTTGGGAAGGTTCACCCACTGCGGATCTCCATACAAGCCCGTCTCGGCCAGGTCGATGGGTTTGAAGCCGAGTTTCAAGGCGGGCGAGTCGGGCTTTAGGCGGAAATCGCCCTTCTCGGCATCTACGAAAAGTGGATCGGCGACGATGGATCCCTCGTCCTTGGCCTTGATTTTCCAGTCTTCAAAATCCATGCCGTAAAAGATTGGCGTGCCGGCCGTGCTCCAGTAGACGTTGCGGCCCAGTTTCCAATCGCCGCTTTTCCAGACTCCGCCGAGCATCTGCCGGATGTCGGCATAGACGATATTGCCCTCGGCCGTATAGTGGCAAGGCTTATCTTCCCTGCATCTTTGCATTTGACCTTGGCCGCCAAAAGCCAGAATGTTGTTTCTGATCGTGTTGTCCTTGCCGTAGTGCTGGAAGAGCGGACAGGTCCGCACATGATGGACGACGTTGTTTTCTATGAGGATCTGTGAGCTGCCTTCGTCGGGATATATGCCCGACCCGTGCGACACGTGGGCATAGCTGTAGATATGGTGCATGTGGTTATGGCGCTCGGTGGTGCCCGGCGAAATCCCCAGGGTGTAGATACCGCCCATATCGCTCAGCCCATCGCCGTTGCTCAGATGGTGAATGTGGTTGTAGTCGAGGTTGTTGTGGTTGGCCGAACTGGGTTGGAAACCCCAAGACCAACCACAGGAGATGCCCGAGTAGTCGAAGTTGGAGATCTCGTTGTGTGTTACCTTGTTGTACGAGCTTCTACCGATCCAGACGCCGTGGGCGCCGTGGAAGATGTGCGCCCCGTCATGTATAAAGCTGTTGTCCACTGTGATGCGTTCGGTTGGAGTCTTATTCTGGACACCCCAGCCACCGCCGATATAGACTCCGCCTCCGCCCAGGTCGTGGAGATGGCAACGCTCGACGCGATTGTCGGTGCAACCCGCGGCCATCCAGATCGCGTGTGCGCCCGTGTGCGAGACTTCGCAGCTCTCGATTTTCGAGTTTCGCAAGCCTACGGCCATGATCATCGCGGGCTGATAGATTTCGCCTTGCCCTGGATTTCGCAGCCGTTTGAGGTTGGCGTTGGTATGCTGGAACGAGAGGCCGCGGAAATTAAGATACTCGACGAACTTGCCTTCGGCGGGATTGCCCTCGATGCTGACGAGCGTGGACGTGACAAGCGGCACGACGGCTTCGATGCTATCCATCTTCTCGCCCGGCAAGGGATAATAGTAGAGCGTGGCCGTCTTACGGTCCAGGTACCATTCGCCCGGTTGGTCCAAACCCTCGAAGGCGTTTTCGATATAGTACCGCTGTTGCTTTTCCCAACGTCCCATGGGCCAGGGCGCGCGTTCCAGGAAATTGACCCGGCAGATTTCGGTATCGATTGTGCGGATGTGATGGATGGAAGTTTCCCAAGAGTGATAGACGACGGCGATCACGTCGCGAAGGTTCTTCCACGGTTTGATGTCGCCTTTCTTGAAGTAGAATTCCCGCGGATTATCCTTCTCGACAGGCCCGTCGGCGCGGAAGAACTCGCCTTTGTTGGGGAACCTGGCGCGGACGCAGCGTTGACTGTTTATGAAAAGCTGGTTGAATCCTTGGCGTTTACCATCCAGTAACTTGGAAACATCCGCTCGCCAAAGTTTTCCGTTGCAACGTGATTTGCTTTGCGGACCGTCGTCCGGCTGCCAGCCGGTAACGGATCGACCACCGCTAATCACGGCATGCTCACCGGGATAAACCTGGTAGGTAATGGGACACGCTTTCGTCCCGGAATCGTCGGGCGTGAAAACGATGGCCTCTGCTTGTGGATATACACCAGAATGGATCAGCACGGTGACGGGTTTTTTCAAACCACCCTGCGCAGCTTTCATCTCACGGATACGATCGCGAGCTTTCACGATGGTGGCCAACGGTCCGTCCGTTGCGGACGAGTTTGGCGCGGCGAGTTTTCCCGACCAGGAATCGTTACCGTCCGGTGATACGAATAGTGTCAGTGCATTGGCATCGGGCTTGACTTGTGGAGTCGGAACCGTGCGTGATGAGGATTCGGACGCAATTCCCGTTGATGCGATAACGGGAAACAATAATACGAAAGCGATGATGCGGTGGGCGGAAAATAACATCGAGTTCTCCGGGAGGGGCTTGGGGAGGGAAACTATCAAGTGGGAATTGACTGATTGTACAAAACGGCCCACGGTCAGCACAACCAGCCGGATAGATGTTGAATAAAGTTTTTCCTTTTGCTTGCATTTCCCCGGTAAAACTGGTAGAAAGACAATTCCTCAACGATCGATGGTGAGGGGTGGTGAAATATCTGGAACACTTCTTGGAGGAGAGGACATGGCCATAAGGCTTAGGAAACCGAGGGAAGGGTCGGCTCCGGCAGTGTATGCCAAGGTGGCTGATGTTGCAAAACTGTTTGTGCTGGTGGCGTGCACCGGTATTTTCTCTTTTTACACAAATTTGGCGACGGCCGATCTACTGATCGGCCCCGGTGAGGACAGTTTCGACCGCGAGGTCGGCTCGATCAACGGGGGCGGCTATACGCTCAACTACGAACTTTTCCTTCCGCCGGGTCACGAAGAAGAGGGTGCGCTGCCACTGTCGCGGTAATAAAGGAAGTGCCACAATGGTACTTTCACGACAAGGCAGACGGTGCCGTCTCTTACGATAATTCGACTAACATAGTTTCCGTGTTGCAGGCTGCGGGAGGCTCGCCAAAATTGACCTTATACGATGGGGGATACGGCCACGACTCCTGGGAACCCGCCTTGCGAGATGAAGACAACACGCTCTACCCCTGGCTCTTCAGCCAGACGTTGGTTCCCGAACCGAGCGTTTGGGCGCTGCTATTGCTGGGTGCCGCATGCTTTATGGTGCATCGCGATCGCCGTGGCTAGAAGTACAACAGGAAGCCATACGAAAAAAGGTCACGACCAAACGGCCAGCGGTACATCGTTTCAACCGGCGCCCCGCCTCACCAGCCCATCACCATGTTCGACTCGATTACTTTTCGCGCGCCTTCCAGATCGGATCCCGTTTCGTGCATGTAGAGGCGGATGGCTTGGACTTTGTCGCCGGCGGCTTTGGAAAGGCAGTCGCGGGCGGTTGTGCAGGGATCGGTGACGCCGGTGATGCCCAGCGCGGCTTTGGAAATCACCCAGGTGTCGCGAGGGCGACGCGTTACGCGGACAGGCTTCTCGCCCGGATATGCGTCGGTTACAACAGCCATTGCCGACTGCTCGTTTTCGGCCCAGGTGATAATGATATGTGCTTCAGTTTCAATCTCGAAAAGCGGCATAGGTTCGGTCTCGTTTCCTCGATCTGGAAAGTAAGGATTGTATTATATTCCCTTTAGGATAGTAGGCTCGCGGGCCGTTTTAGTCAATGTCCCCCGACAGGTCCATTGCTCAGACGATAAACTACCTGTCTCGATAAACCTCATCTTGGTACTCAAGAAAACACCGGGCCGGGCTTTGAGGGCCCGGCCTGGCGATGGATCGGCTTCCTGTCCGAGGTGGTTCTCGTCTGCCAGGTAATTCCCGCAAACGAGGTGGTATGGACTTTTTGCACTTTCTGAAAAAACGGCACTTAGGCCTAAAAATGGGAAAAGATGCGGAGCATCCGCATTTTTTCGCATTTTTGCCTACAGATT
>JAFGTN010000527.1 GCA_016934075.1 Pirellulales bacterium | reverse complement strand
CGAGTTGGATTTCCCCTTCACGGGTTCGACGCGCTTCGAGGGGATGGAAGAGCCTGGCAACATAGTCTGCAATCCGCGTGCGCTGCGCGAAGGCTACCTGACGGCGCTGGGCGAACACCTTGACGAGTTGCGTCGCGGCTGCGTGAAACACTCGATCGACTATACGCTTCTGCGCACAAGCACGCCCCTGGACTCGGCTCTGGCGGCCTTCCTCAGCAAACGACGGGGGCAAAATCGCTGATGCCAACATTTGTGTATCCATCGCTGCTCTGGGGACTTTTGATCATTTCCGTGCCCGTGCTGATCCATCTGATCAACATGATGAGGCACCACCGCGTGCGCTGGGCGGCCATGGAGTTTCTGCTTGCCAGCCACAAGAAGAACCGCACCTGGGTGCTACTCAAACAGCTTCTGCTATTGTTGTTGCGAATGGCGATCGTAGCCGTGGTAGTGGCGGCCATTGCCCAGCCCTTGCTGCGCAGCGATCTGGCGGGCTTCTTAGGCCACAGTAAGACTCACCATATCATTTTATTGGACGACAGTTTCTCGATGTCCGACCGCTGGGCCGATACGTCTGTCATGGAACGAGGCAAGGCGGTGATCCAGCGGATCGGCACTGTGGCTGCCGAGCGGTCGGAGCAACAGGTCTTTACTCTTTTACGGTTCTCTCGCGCCGGCCAAGTCGGTAGTGGCACGCAACCCGACATTTTGGAAGAAGCCGTCGACACGCAATTCGCCGCGCGGCTGGCCAAACTGCTCGAACCTATCACCGCATCGCAAACGGCGGCCGATCCGTTGCAAGCCGTCGCCGCCGTCGAGCAACTTCTGGGTGAGAGCGACGGAGAGCGGCGGGTTGTGTATCTGGTATCGGACTTCCGCAGCCGCGATTGGAATGACCCCGAAGAACTGCGGCAACGTTTGCGGGAATTATCCACCGCTGGAGTCGAGTTGCGACTAGTGAATTGTGTGGAGTCGGCGCGACCGAACCTGGCAATCTCTTCATTGCATCCGGCGTCAGGAACCCGCGTGGCGGGTGTACCCTTGTTCATGGAAGTTACGCTCGAAAATTTCGATACAAAGCCGGCCCGCAACGTCTCCGTGGTTTTGCAAGAAGACGGCCACAGCCGCCCCGCCGTCAAGGTTTCCGAGATCCCGTCCCGCGGTATGGTTAAACAACGTTTCCAGGCCAGTTTCCCCACTTCAGGCGAGCATTGCATTTCCGCGCGGTTGCAAGACGACGCGGTCGCGGCCGACAACTCACGTTGGGCGGTCGTCGATCTACCGACCGACGTGCCGGTTCTGATCATCGATGATGAACCGAAAGCGTTAGACGGCTGGTTCCTGCAATCCGCTTTGTCGCCGGGCGGCTCGGTTCGCACGGGCATATCAGCGCGTATTGAAACGTCCCGCTATTTGAACATGAATTCACTCGACGAGTTCGATTCAATTTATCTGTGCAACGTAGACCGGCTGGATACGGCCGCTATTGAAGCCTTGGAAGCCTATGTATCCGCCGGTGGTGGACTGGCCGTTTTTCTGGGGCCGCGAACTCGAAGCTTGACGGTCAATGAAGAACTTTATCGCAATGGCGAGGGGTTCTTTCCCTTGCCGCTGGGCAGGGCCGTCGAGTTGGAAGTAGACAGACTCGAACAGCAACCCGACCTGGACGTCGTCGACCATCCGCTCTTTGAGATATTCAAGGGCGAACGTAACAGCTTCCTGGGAACAGTTTCGATCGACAAGTATTTTGCCACGACGAAAAACTGGACACCGGTTGCCGATTCGGGCACGCAGGTGATCGGAAGGCTGCGAAACGCCGCGCCACTGATAGTGGAAAGTCGTTTCGGCAAGGGGCGAGTGGTAACATTCCTCACCACGGCATCGCCCACGTGGAATAATTGGGCACGAAACAATCCCAGTTTCGTGGTGATCGTACAGGAATTGCAATCGTATATCGCCAGACGATCGGATTCCGGTCATTCGCGGCTGGTGGGCAATCCGTTGGATATCGAACTCGATGCCGACAGCTATGCTCCAGCGGTACGATTCCTGCCTCCAGCCGATATGGACCTCGGCGCCGATACCACCGGCGCAAATCGTACGGAGACCGGTTCGACTATCGATACCATGGGTGTTATGGTCAATGCCACGCCAACAACCGAAGGGCTTTTACGGGCGTCGTTGCCGAAAACCGACCGCGCCGGCATATACGAGGCGCAACTCACGAATATTGACGGCCGTAGTCAACTGCGCCGCTATGCAATCAACGTAGACGCGACCGAGGGCGATTTGCAAACCATACCGAATGCTGAACTGCGTTCTCAACTCGCAGGTGTGGATTATGAATTCCTGCGGGCAGTGGATTTCGAGCTGGAAGCACTTGAAGAGGCCGGATACAACCTGGGCGATTTCCTGCTGTGTATGTTGGTACTGATGCTCTTGGGCGAGCAGATTCTGGCATATTCGGCCTCGTATCATCCGCCTATACGTCCGGCTATGGGCACTGCGCAACAAACCGTGGACGTCACGCAACAAGCCGCCGGTGGCTGGGGAGGTTCGTAATGAGTCTTGCCTCCCTGTTGCCATTGGGTGAAGGCTTAACCCGAACCGCGTTCGAGTGGGGGCGGATCCAATCCAACACGGATTGGATCCTGCCGGTCGCGGTTATGATTATGGCCGCGCTGTTCGTGGTACGGATGTACCGCCGTGACGGACGCGAATTGACGCGCGGAGTGCGAATAGTGTTAACGGTTTTACGGACCTGCGTTTTCCTCGCACTGTTGGTGCTTTTCCTGCAACCGCAATGGCGCACCGAGATCGAGCGGTTGGTAAACTCTCGCGTTGTTTTGCTGGTCGATACCAGCCTGAGTATGGGCATGGCCGACGTCGGAGTGGAACGCGATAACAGCAGTGGCGGGGCGCGGACCACACGTGCGGAGTTTGTCGCTAATACTCTCGACGACATGGGCTTTATCCCACACGTACAAGAACGACACGATCTGGCCGTATACCGTTTCGACGAAAACACGGAGGCCCTTGCAACAATAGAAAAACACGCCGGACCGCTACAGCAAGATAAACCCGATGGAGAAAAAAAGGAAAAAGATGCACATACCTCAGCCGTCAAGGTCGATTGGCACACCATGCTGGCGCCGCGGGGCGCGCAAACACGTCTGTCCGACGCGATAGTGGATGTGATCCAACAGCAGCGGGAAGCGCCGCTATCCGCCGTGATTTGCATTTCTGACGGTTGCCAGAACATGGGCTCCGGAGCCGAAACGGCCGTGAGAACCGCGCTGGAGGCCGGCGTGAATGTGCATACCATCGGTGTCGGTTCAAAACGGTTGCCTGCGAACGTTCGCGTGGCCGATTTCATCGTTCCGGCTCGTGCTTATCCAGGCGACGAGTACACGGTCAGCGGTTTTGTGCAAGGACACCGAGCGGCCGGCAAAACGGTCACCGTGGAACTGTTGCGCCGGGCCGCTGAAGACGGCAAGGATTCGGCCGCAAAAACCGGCACTGGTGAGTTGGTGGAAAGTCGCAAAGTCACCTTGGGCGACGACGGAGAAGTGATGGCTCTAAAGTTTGAAATGACTCCAAAGGCACTGGGCCGCCAGACGCTTTGCCTGAAAGTGACGGGCATTCCCGGCGATGTAGATCCGGGTGATAATATCAGCGAAGCCGACATAGAGATCGTCGAACGCAAGTGCCGCGTATTGCTGGTCGCCGGCGGCCCATCGCGGGAGTATCGTTTTCTGCGCAATATGTTGCACCGCGACGAGTCGATCGAGGTCGACGTTTTGTTGCAAACGGCCCAGATGGGGATTTCACAAGACGCCTCGGCCGTGCTTGACGAGTTCCCCGCCACGCGCGAGGAAATGTTCAAATACGATTGTGTTGTAGCCTTGGATCCCGATTGGCAGGCTTTTTCCGACAAGCAGTTGGAACTGCTGGAAAATTGGGTGGCCGAACAGGGCGGCGGACTGGTTGTTGCCGCCGGAGCCGTGCACATGGGTAATCCCATCGTGAGTTGGATCGGCGACGAACGGATGGACGTGGTGCGGGCACTTTATCCGGTAACGTTCCACCGCCGCTTCGCCTTGCAAGCCCGTAGCCATGCGTCCAAGGATCCGTGGCCGCTAAGTTTCACAAATGAAGGCCGACAAGCCGAGTTCCTCTGGCTGGGCGACGACGCGGTGACCAGCCAGGCGGCCTGGAAAAATTTCCCCGGCGTATACAGTTATTATCCCGTGGCGGGAGCCAAACCAGGCGCGACGGTTTTCGCAAGGTTTTCCGATCCGGCAGTT
>JAFGTN010000526.1 GCA_016934075.1 Pirellulales bacterium | reverse complement strand
TATCTGTCAATGAATTAGTGTCAGTCAAGACAAAGTAAAAGAAACCTTCGCTTCGCAAAGCTTTCTTTTACATGTGCCCTTGACTCGTAATTTTGCAAAAGTCCAGTACAGACTAAGGCTTTCCGTTTTGGGGCGATTTTGACTACTATTGACTGTTGGGCGACAATATAGTGTATAGTATTTGATAATGTTGCCGGAACGACTTGGGAAAACAGACCGGCTTTGCCACCGAGATATTTTTCGAGGCTGAAATGGAATACGCGGCATTGGCGACGATATTGCTAACCATTAGTTTTGGTATGGCGATTCTCGAGGTGTTTTTCCCTTCGGGGGGGTTGTTGGGTTTTTTGTCTATTGCGTCCCTGGTCGGGGCGGCGATTTTGGGTTTCCAAAGCGGACCTTATGTTGGGGTGGGCGTGCTTGGGACGGGCTTGATCGGTCTTCCCGTGGTTTTAATTGTCGCTTTAAAATATCTTCCCAGCACGAGAATGGGTAGAAAACTTCTGCTCGGAGCGCCGACCAGTGACGAAGTCTTGCCGCATGGAAAGCGCGAGGATTTTCTCAAAAGCCTGATCGGGCAGCGGGGCGTAGCCAAAACGATGATGCTGCCGGCTGGAGCGGTTACGATTGAGCACCGTACGATTGACGCGGTAAGCGAAGGTATGGTGATCGATTCCGGACAAGCTGTTGAGGTCATTGAAGTGCGTGGAAATCGGGTGGTAGTGCGGTCGGTTGAGGAAGATGAGCCGGATAGTACCCCAGGCGATGAAGATCCGTTGTCGCGGTCATTCGATTCGCTTGGTATAGAGCCGTTTGATGAATAAAGCGTGTCCGGGTTGACAAGGTTGTCTGTAATGGATAAACCGGTGTCAGTGCAGCCGCGGGTGGTCTGTCGATTGCCTGAAAATAGATAAAGCAGGTAAAGCAGTAAGCTTGGTCGGTCGGCAAGAGGAACCACTAAATTGCATTATTACGTGAGGATAGTCTTATGATTCGCTCAATGTTGTTGTTCGCCCAGGAGGGGATGGACCCGAGTCATCTTATTTGGATTGTCGTCATCCTCGCTGCGGTGATTGTCGGCATCGTGATCATGGCGATTTTCACCAACTATTTTCGCCTCTGGATACAATCGAAAACCACGGGGGCGGGGATTTCCATCTTCGATCTGTTGGGCATGACCTTCCGAAAAGTCAATCCCAAGGTGATTGTGCGAAGTAAGATCATGGCCGTTCAGGCGGGATTGGGTGAAGAGACTGGCATTACCAGCAAGGCACTGGAAGCTCATTATCTGGCCGGCGGTAACGTGCCACTTGTCATTAAAGCTTTGGTCGCCGCCAATAAGGCCAAGATTGTAGATTTGACTTTCAAGCAGGCGACGGCCATCGACCTGGCGGGACGAAACGTGTTGGAAGCCGTTCAAACCAGCGTTTATCCCAAGGTTATCGATTGTCCGGGCGTGGCTTCGGGACGCGATTCACTCGACGGTATAGCACAGAACGGCATTCAATTGAAGGTGCGGGCGCGTGTTACGGTGCGAGCTAACCTGGCACAATTGATCGGTGGTGCCACCGAAGAGACAGTGGTCGCGCGTGTGGGCGAGGGTATCGTCAGCGCGATCGGTTCGGCGCAAGAACATGGCGAAGTTTTAGAAAATCCCGACCAGATTTCCAGCCGCGTTCTATCGCGGCGGCTGGATTCGCAAACGGCATTCGAGATCGTATCAATCGACGTGGCCGACGTCGACGTGGGCGAGAACATTGGTGCCCGACTGCAAGCCGACCAGGCCGAGGCCGATATGCGCGTTGCCCGAGCGAAGGCCGAAGGTCGCCGGGCCATGGCGGTTGCCGAAGAGCAGGAAATGATAGCTCAGATAGAAGAAAATCGGGCCAAGGTTGTACAGGCCGAGGCCGAAGTGCCCAAGGCCATCTCGCAGGCGTTCCGCGAGGGTAGCCTGGGTATCATGGACTACTACAAGCTGCGTAATGTTCAGGCCGACACCGAAATGCGGTTGTCGATTGCCCAAACGAGCCCAAAGGCTAAACGCGGCGGAGGTTCCGCGGCATGATTCAATTCACGCCACTATTGGCCGACATGGAAACGCTAATCGGGATCGCAGTTTTTGTGATCGTGACGCTGGCTTCGGTCTTCTCGAATTATCTCACCAAGCAACGCGAACAACAAGCCGGACGACGGCCCCGCCGCGAAGCCGGGCCTGTGGGTGAAATCCGAGCCGGTGGTCAACAGGGCGAAAAGCCCGTGGCATTGGAAGACGAGATCGGCGAGTTCCTGCGTCGCGCGGCCAGGGGTGACGTGCAACGACCCGCGCAGCAGCCTCGACCGGCACAACAGACACGTCCGCAGAGGCTAACTCGTCCGGCTCAGGCGGGTTTACCACCGCGTCCAGCTCAAGCTCGTCCGAAACCCCGTCAGCCTCAACGTCCGCGTGTTCAAGTCCAGCGCCGTGTACAGCCGCCGGTCGCGGCGGAGATTATCGAACCGGCGCGACCGCCGGTCGGGAAGGGGCTAAGCGAGCAGGTTGCTCGAGACATCAATACTGCCGAGATTGCACGTCGCACCAGCCAGTTGGGCAAGGAAACCCGCCAGGCTACCGCCAAGCTCGACCAGGAAATACACGAAACGTTCGACCATAAGGTGGGGAATCTGCAGTCGCGAGCCATGGAGGGTCAGCCGGATGTAACCGAAACGGCAAGTGGATTGGCGTTGCCTGCCACAAGCGCGGCCGGTCTAAGCGTGCTTCTAAGCAACACCGAATCGCTGAAACAGGCGATCATTCTTAACGAGATTTTGCAGCGTCCGTCCCATCGCTGGTAGACCGGCGATGGTAAGAGGGAATGTTCTTCAGTACCGCGCCTGCTTTAGGCGAAGGCTTGGCCGCTTTGATCTTTTCGGGTACGGGGGGCACGTTGGGGAAACTGATGACGATCGGCAGCCCGTGGAGGTTGGGTTTTTGCGCGGAATCGACGTTTTGGTTGACGGTGGAAACTTTTTTAGCTTCAGCGGAGTGAGCTGGAAGGGGTGTATAGCCAACCATAAGCAAAGCCGACAGTATTATGGTAACTAGCAGTAAGGTTGCTTTGAGTTTATTCAAGCGGAACATCCGGCCTCCTTCAATGTTAGGCTTTCAATGATGTGCAAAGCCGGAACACACCGGCACACAAACGGCCAGTAGTATCCTACTGAAGTATAACACACTAATCCAGGCCCGATTGGGGGAGTGGTTTCGACGTTTTACTGAAGATCTACGATCGCTTTAAGGATTTTAACGCGTACGTGGTCTGCGGTATCGCGATTTTTTTGAATGTGCCAGCGAATTTTGTCGACGTTTTCCGCGTCCAATACTTCGCCGGCTGCCGTTTCCAGCAATTGTTGTGCGGTTTCCACAGCCGACCCTTTACGGCCGTCGGCTTTGGCTTGCTTGAGGATTTTTTCTAGGATCATCAGCGTTTCGAAATCCTCGACACTTTCGCGTATGGCCTCCATGTGTTTGCCTGCAGTGACGCTGTTTTTATCCAGGTACAGCGGAGTAAAGGGGCCGTGAACGGACATGTACGGGGTCCAGGACGAAGCACGGCCGTTATCGCCGAATGCCCAGAAGAATGAACCGGTGCCGCCGATTTTCCAGCAATGCCAGGCTTGCAGGCGGTAGTAGGCGTAGGGATCGAGCAGTCGTGCCGGGCCGCTGCAGGAATAGAATTGCAGTTCGCGACCCTGCCGCTTCTGATCACCATAGAATTTTTCGAAGGATTTCTTATGCGTAAGCCACATGGGCCGGTTGGGACAGAGGGTGTCGCAGATGGCCATCAGTTGGGCCGAACCTTTGGAGGGGTTTTTGTATATTGGGTCTATCCAGGACTTGACCCCGGGTTGGGCGGCTTTGACGGCTTTGATCCATTTGATGATCGAGGCGGCGTCGCTCTCATATGTTGGCTCGTCGAAGAAGAGAATACCCAGTTGATGGGGTTGGATGCCTTTGGTTTTGAGGTGTTCGACCCAGGCCGTGATCCATGCGCCCACGCGGAGGTCGAATTCCGGCGTGCCGAGTTTGGTACCGGCAAATGTTTGTCTGACGGGCTTTGTACCACCACCCAAGCTCATGAAGACGTAATACTGCCGGGCGTTGGGCCACTGGGCGAGCCATGCGTCCATCTGGCGCGTGTCGAGTTCGATTTTACCTTTGTCGTTGAATTTGAACGACATCAAAACGCCGTTGTTCGCCCAAGGCGCATTGACGAAGCGATCTTGTAGATGGCGGAGGAACGCCCTGCGATTTTCGGGCGTTATGCCGTACGAGCCGCTACCGTTTGTGTAGCTCCAGCCTCCGACCTCGAGAGTCGTTTCCTTGGGAAGATCAACGGGGTAGATCGTTAGAGCCAGAGGTGTTTTCATGGTTTCGACACCGCTGGAATCGCTTTCGATAAGGATTTGGCCCTGATGGCGGCCGTGGGGGATGTTCTTTGCGTGGAGCGTGAACCAGACTTGTCGCACCAGGCCGGGCAATACCTTTATGGTCCAACATCCGCCGGCAGCTTCCACCTCGGGCAGTGCGGCCATGACCGGCCGACCTTCGCCGGTGTCGGTCCAGGGCACTTCGGAGACGGTGAGGTATTCCGGTGTTGCTCCGCCGGGTAAGCCTTTTATACTTAGTCGTACGGTGATAGGGCGGTCTAGGCTGTTGGCCAGGTTGAGAGCTGCGGCGCGGTATTCGCCCCGGATGGCGTGCAGTTCTATCCGACCGCCGGAGGGCGGAGGGGTTGTGAAGAGTTCGCTGGGATCCCAGGGATTGACGGCCGTGGCTGTAAGCGGCGGTCGGCCTTGGGCCTTCCAGAGCGCCGCCTGTACGGCAAATAACTCGGCGTGAACTTTGTTGAAGGGCAGGATGGCTCGAAAGGATTCGTTCTCGGGTAGAGTGCTTTCGCGTAATCCTTTCTCGGCGTCGGCGATGCGTTTGAGCAGGGCTTGTTTTACGGATGCATCGGAGAGCTTTGCCGCATCCACGGCTTGACGGGCCGCCGCGACGTCGGCCGCGTATCGGCTGCGGAAGGCGTTTTTGATTTTGATGGACGCTGCACGTTTGTTGATGTCGCCGAGGGGGCGTCCGCCGGGATCATCTTCCAGCCACTTGTTGGGCCCGCGGAAGATCTCGATTTCGTCGCAGAAAACATAACAACCGCTGCTTGGCATAACCAGAATTTTCACGATACGACCGCGTGTGTGAAGTTGGTCGGTGATAAGTTGACGAACGCCGTATCCCGTGGGCCGGGAGATTCCTTGCTGGAATGCAAGTTCAACCAGTTCGCCCACGAGCCGGTAATTTTTTCCATCGTCGCTAACGGCTATTTCGATGGCCGCCGGCCAGGTGACACCGGCTGCCCCGGCGGCCGTTCTGAAAGAGACGCCGCTGATGGGCTCGACGTGGCCTAGGTCGAAAGTGATGGTTACCACATCTTTGGTATGCCAGCCCACGCAGCCCTTTTGAACCCAGAAATAGCCGTCAGTGAGTTGGCCATCCGTGAGTTGCGTGGTGTCGCCGGGATCGGTGCAGTATTGATAGGTGGGCTTTGGCGAGAAAGTGTATTTCTTGCCCAGGGCGATGTTTTTGCCCGGCGACGATTTAGAGCCTGGCTGGTCGGCCGATGCGGATGTTGCCGTGATAGCAAAGATCAGAGCGAGGAATATTGCGGACGAGGTTGTGAATTGGAGGATGTTATTGCATCGGGCAGAGGACTGTTTCGGTTTGATTATCATGGTGTGACGTGTGGTGTTGGGGGGAGAGAGATTACACGTGGACTTTTGCAAAATTGCGAGTCAAGGGCACTTAGATATAAATTGGCGGCG
>JAFGTN010000525.1 GCA_016934075.1 Pirellulales bacterium | reverse complement strand
GGAATCGCACCGCCACCCGCGAAGGGATCAAGTACACGAGGCAAGGGTGCTTTTCCGGTTTTGAGATCGTCAACTGTGACGAGATCTTTTTGGAACTTAAATTCAGCGAGCCATTTGCATTCGTCAGGTGTCAGCAGTTCTTGAGACAATCGAGCCGCATGTGCTTTAAGGATGTGACGACGCGCTTCGTCTAGGTAACGTCCTCCATGACCGTGAATGCTCAGGTTTTTAACGAACTCGGCAGACGCTCTTCGATTCAGCCCCTTTCTTGTGCCGGATTTTCGAGCCGCTGCCTTTGAAGCATCGTCGGGGGGATTCTGAAGAGTTACGGGGCCAACCCATCTTTGAGCAGGAACCAATGCTGCATACACGGCCGCACGGCATGTAACTAACGGCCGTCGCGCCCACCATAGATGAAGCCCGGAAATCTGCCTTTTTTCCTCGGAAGCTTCACTAATCGCGTCGATCGGCAAGAAGTCCTCGATAAGTCGAAGATCGTCTATTTCGTTCATGATTCACCCTGTCTTCGATGGCCGTCGATAGCTTCGGCCGGTATTTCGTAACGGCGGATCACTTCACGATGCTTCACTGCATGCTCAAGTACACGGTACGGATTCTGAATCTTGACCAACTCATAGTCGGGACTGAGTGGATTCCAAACGACGTACAGCCAATATGTGTCTTGCAGTTGCTGGGCCTTGGTCCACTCGCTGTGTTCCATTTGAACGGAGTTGCCGTGCGTATACCCCTTGACCTCGATGCGACGGACCTCCATGACGCCCGTGGTTGCGTCCAATGGACGCTGCGCTCGGTAATCGAATCCCAGCAGTTTCTCATGTGCGACTCGCTGAATCAGATCCTCTGGGAACCCCTCTGATTCGAGGTCAGCAACCGCAATCTTCTCGGCTGCCAGTTCCTTCCTACGGCGTGATTCTGGATCAGTATCGACACCCCACTGACTCAAAACGCTGGCGGTGTCTGCATCCGGTGGGAGAACAACGGCAGTTGCCAGGTGGCGAACGGGGCCCGTTCTCGCAATCTGCAGACGATCCAGACCAGCTAATCGTTCCTTCCGGCTTCGTTCCAAGTCGTCAAGATAACGCTTCGCTTCGTCGGAAGCCAGTTTGTATTCTGGCTTGAGACTCAACTCAGCCATCAGATGCATGTAGCGTTCCTGGGCTTTGCTGATCCGCGTCTTGAACGATCTCTCCAGGTAGTCCCGAACGATTTGTGCAAATTGCTGACGATCGTGCTGGCATCGCTGACGGATCTCGATTTGATACGTGCTCTTGAGGTAGTCCGACGCCGGCTGTGGATCAATCTGTCCGATCTCTGGCGATAGATGTGGATGTGGAGCCAGATCGATCAAAACGTCGGGCGGAACAACATCAAACAGCCCCGCTTCCTCGCGGACTGCAACAACCTCCGCATACAACAAAACGTCGTTCCCCCTTGTGTCCTTCCCACGAATATTAATCTCGAAAAAGTGAAGGCGATAAGGATTGGCTGCTCTGTCATCCATGAAAAGCGCAGTCCCACCGACACTCTCAGCCAGATTTTCGTTGAGTCGTTCGTCAACAGCCGCGTATAACGGATGGCCAGGGCCGAGAAGCACGGCATCAAGATGCTGGTCCTGCTCCAACACCTCTTTCCGAAATGTGATCTTGCGATATTCTGTGTCAGCCTTTCCCAGCTTCTGCACGGCGGCGAGTCGTTCTGAACGCAAGTCTGCAAGGACATGCTCTACCCGCCAAAGGCCGTCCGCACGTGGTTCGACACGCAAACCAACTCGCTTGGTAGCTGCAATAAACTGTTCCTCAACGTACTTGGGCATTAGTCGACGTTCTTCAATCTCGAGATTTCTTTGTTGAAAACTCGTGAAGTCGACATGGCCGCGGGCTAATGCTATACCCGTCGCCTCCTCATACTCGCGTAGCTTGTCCGGATCGATCCGATCGATCTGTTCCAAATAATCGTCCAGCCGGCGTGGATCAACAGCGGCTTCACGAAGCATTTCGGGAAGGTTCACGTCGTTGAGCGACAAAACTTCACCGATCACATCGAAGACTCGTCCTTCAAGCGACTTCTTCATTATTTCGAGCTTTTCCAGCAACCGTTCGAGAATCTTTCCCTCAACAATGGCGTCGCCGTTTTCACCCGACGTAGCGACAAAGTTAAAGACATAGCAGTCGTCGCGTTGGCCAATACGATGGATACGCCCAAGTCGTTGTTCCAAGCGAGTTGGATTCCACGGCATGTCATAGTTGATCATCAGGTGGCAGAACTGAAGGTTGATACCTTCACCGGCGGCTTCAGTTGCCACACACACCTGCGCCCGTGTACGGAACTGCTCTTGAGCCCATTTGCGATGGTGCGGATTCATGCCACCATGAATCTCGCATGTACTATACCCCCAACGTTCTAAATGCTCCTCGACGTAATTAAGTGTGTCGCGATGCTCCGTGAATAACAGCAGCTTGCCTCGGCCATCCTTCAGTTCGGCAAACTGTGCTCGAGCAAGGCAGCCTTGCAATGCCTTGAGTTTTGAATCATTTGCTGCCTCGCGTACCTTGCGTGCGTTGTCGACTAAGTCCTTGAGCGCAGCAATTTCCGTTCGAAGTTGGTCGATTTCAATCGCTGCTGTGTACTCATCGATCAGATGGTCGCGATCATCATCATCCAGATCGTCCTCGTCTTGCTCTGAATCTACGAGTCGCCCTTGTAGTGCCGCCAACCTGCGAGCACGCTGTGCGGGGGAAAGACCTTCGAGTTCCGTAAGCAGATCTTGTTGCTTCTGTAACCTGCGTTTCAACGATTCATGGATAGCGCATGCCGAGGATGCAAGTCTTCGCTGCAGCACCGTACGGGCCAAAGCAGCAGATGAGCGATGCTGGCCCTGCTGTTGCGGAATATACTCGTTGATGTATGCCGTGACCGATTTGTAGAGAGAGAACTCGTCCGCATTGAGCATAAAAGGTACAGTTACAGCATGGCGATCTGGAAACAACCGCTGACCATCCATGTCTTTCAGATCTTCCTTTAGACGGCGCAGTGCCCAGGGGCAATTATCGCCGAGCCGAAATACATCATTGCGAATCTTGGATGCCTGTGGACCAAGCCGATGTGGCTCGGGAAACAGATCCCGGTCGAGCAGGCGTAGAAAATGGGCAAATTTGTCCTCGTCACCATGATGTGGAGTTGCAGTCAGCATCAACAGGTTATCGCACTGGTTTACGAGCTTGGCGGCGAGATCGTAGCGTCGCGTGGTGACAATACGAGATTCGCGACCTGCTCCACCGCTGCCCGTTCGGGCAGAGCATTTGTGGGCCTCATCTATAATGACCAGGTTCCAGTGTTGCTGCCAGATTCGCTCACGAACATCCTCTTGTTTGGCATAATCGATGGACGCAATGACTTGATTGCTCCGCTGCCAGGGATTCGACAACTGCTGCTGATCAACGGCAGCAAAGATAATATCGAAAGTCTCTCCAAACCAGCGCTGCATTTCATCCTGCCACTGGATGGTAAGTGGGGCCGGGCACAGAATGAGAACGCGATCAACTATCTCGCGCAACTTCAATTCCTTGACGAGAAGTCCAGCCATGATCGTCTTGCCAGCACCAGGGTCGTCCGCGAGAAGAAACCGCAGACTTGGCTGGGGTAGCATTTTCTGGTAGACAGCTTCGATCTGATGAGGCAATGTGCGAATGCCAGACAAACTGACAGCAAACTGGCGATCGTGGGCATAGGCCAATCGGATTCGGGCGGACTCGACGAGAAGCTGTAGGTCGGTCGAATCCACCAGACGGCCCTTCTCAGGAATGCTTTCGTGCCCCCGGAGTTCCTCCGTCTCTTGTGGAGATAAAACGACCTCGTCCAGACTGCCGTCGGTCAAACGTACGCGACATTCGCATCCCTCGCCCAGCAGACGCACCGCTTCCAATACCACCGATTCGGCGAAGTGCCCCGGCAGCGAGATGCGTCGTCCGATAGGAAACTGAGCATCCGACATTCGCAGGCCTATTTCTTCTTTTCTGGTTTGGCGACCTTCGCCAAGAATTTCTCTAGGTCTTTTTGCCGAAACAACCGGTATCCGTTGGCTGGATTGCGGTGCATCGGAATCTTACCCGCTTCGGCCCACGATCTTAGTGTGTTTTGCGACACACCAAGAATCCGAGAAGCCTCGGCAACCATGACATATTCATTTAACTTGGCCATTTCGGGCGAGCCTGGATCGAAAAGTTGCTAGCTGAACCATCTAAGTCTATCAAGGTCTTCAGTCATTAGGAAGAAGCCAATTACCGCTTGTTAGACTAGGGGGCCGAGATAGTTTTTTCGGCAAAGAGAAGATAGCCCGTCGCGTCGCCGCGATTACCACCAGAAGCGAGGGGGCTAGAATACCCTCAGTTTATCAGACTCTGGATTTCAAAGATCTCCACATGCGTCTCTGTTTACGCCAGTCGGACACCAATGCAATTGGCTGAAGATCGCGAAGGAAGATCTGGTCACGACCATTCTCAACTCGGGGTAGAAAGAGAATGGCTTCCTGAATATCCGGTGCCAGAAGCCGCAGATTCATGATCTGCGTTAGCCGAGCCCGTGTGACGTGTCCGAGGCGGGCAAGCTCGGCCTGGTTGATTACAACGCCGTTACGAATAAGCTGATCAAAACGGATTGCCAGCGCCATCAGGCGAGCCACGCGGGGCACAACGCTCGTGGGTGCCGATTGTTTCTCAGGCCCAACATGCAGCTCCTTCTTGTTGCGGTGCCCTCGGCGAAAATGGATCTTGGATCGGATCGTAATACTATTCATGCTGCTTCCTCCTCAGACAACTCCCGGATACCGGTTGGCCGGAACGTGACGGACACCGTGCCGTCTTCCCCGTCGTAGTCGATGCGTTCGATAAGTAGGTGTAGGACGCGGGCCTGTTCGCGTGGACTGAGCGACTGCCAAAGTGGATCAAACTCCCGAAGCGCTCTGGCCACGTCTTCTTCGTCGACCATTCCGGCCCGTAATCGCAGCGACTCCTCGCGGATCTCGGTCAAGCGACGCTCTCCGTTTTGGGCTCGTTCCTGGAGGTCCGCGAGTCTTCGTGATACCGGCGATTCACCCTCAGAAGTAGCGGCCTCAATCGCCACCTTCTGGATCTCGATATTGGTCTTGAGGAGGTCCCGATCAATGGTCTGCCGCTCAGATTCAAGCGTCCGCAGCGACTCCTCAGCCTGCTGTCTTACCTGCAAGAGCGCATTTGCAATAAGAGCGGGATTGCCGGCGACGGCTTTGACTTGGTCGACAACGAATTGTTCAATCTCTGCCGCCGGAATCGATCGCGACGGGCAGTTTTGCCAACCGCGTTTCTGGGCATTGACACACACGTAATACCGATATCGTTTCGATCCGTTCTTAGTGGTATGCGAATGTGTCATGGCGCAGCCGCAAGGGGCACAATAGAGTAGCCCTTGGAGCAGCGCGCCAAATTGATTGCGAACGCGAGCACCACCGGTCCGGTGGTTTAGACGCAGTAGTCGTTGAACCCGCTCAAATATTTCGGGATCGACGATTCCCTGGTGTTGTCCTTCATAGACCTCGTCTTTGTAACGGATCTTGCCGATATATGTCACGTTCGTCAGCAGCCCATAGAGGTTGTTTTTGTTAAACAATCGGCCACCCAGCCGCTTTCCCTTCTTGGTGGTCCATCGCTTGGTCACCCAACCACGACGGTCAAGCTCGGCGATCGTGGGGATGAGCGACTGTTGGTCCAGGTAAAGCTCGAATATCTGGCAGACTCGTGCCGCCTCCTGCTCATTGACCTCCAAGCACGAACGGTCACGATCGATGTCGTAGCCGAGGATCGGGGCTCCACCGACGTATTTTCCCTTTCGCCGGGCAGCCGCCATCTTGTCGCGGGTCCTCTCGCTGATGATCTCGCGTTCGAATTGGGCAAACGACAGCAGGATATTGAGTGTCAACCGGCCCATCGAACTGGTCGTGTTGAACTGCTGGGTGACCGAGACAAACGATACCTGGTGCCGCTCAAACGTTTCCATCATCCGGGAGAAGTCGAGTAGCGAACGGCTGAGACGGTCGACCTTGTAGACCACAACGCAGTCGACCTTGCCGGCCTCGATATCTTCCATCAGCCGCTGAACCGCTGGACGGTCCATGTTGCCGCCGGTGAATCCGCCGTCGTCATATCGGGTTGGCAGGCAAGTCCATCCTTCGTGTTTCATGCTGGCGATGTACGCCTCGCCGGACTCACGTTGGGCATCCAGCGAGTTGAATTCCTGGTCCAGACCTTCGTCGGTCGATTTCCGCGTGTAGATGGCACAGCGGATGGTGGGTGGTTGGTTATAGTTGCTGCGCTTGGTCATTTGCGGCCTCCTTTCCCATTGAGCCGGAAGAATAGAAAGCCGCTGGTATGCGAACCGGTGATCGCCTTGGCCACGGCGCTGAGAGATTGATAGATCTCGCCTTCGTGCTCGAATCCGACTGGTAGCACGGTCACTTGCAGAATGCGCCCCTTGTACTCGCGGGTGATCATTGTGCCCGGCATCGGAAGCCGGCTATCATGATTTAGCGGGATGGCCCCCGTTACCTTCCGCCCCTCGGGTGCCAGCGACTGCTTCTTCTTTATCGGGGCCTTCATGCGAAGGTCGGCGTCGTTGGCCAGTTCCATTGCCCGCCTTCGAGCTCGCTCGGAAAGGTCACCTTCTTCATTCGCCTGGATTCGCCAGGCAATGCGCTTGATCAACCACTGCTTGTGGTTCGACCGGCATGTTTCGCCAAAAACCTCTTTATACCGGTCTTTGAGTTGCCGGGTGGTCATCCGCTGCATTGCGGAGACCTCTTTGCCAATGTTTAGAATCATCTGGTCCTCCTGTTGGTGAGAATCTCGAAACCGTTAACCCCTGGTCACACTGAGCCTCGTTTTGCCGGAAAGCTCAAGGCTATCGGGTGCGGAATTCTGGGATTCGGGAGGGCCAGATTTGGGCGAATCGCCAAGTATTGGGCGGGCCTGAAGCCGAAGAAAGGCGAGGGCGAATAGCCCGGCGACCTCGCGGTCCCGCTCCTCGGCGGTCATCAGGTGGGGATCACGAATCGAAGTCACGGATCACCTCATTTTGGGGGGAAGTGCCCGCAACGACGTTCGCTTAGCGACAGGCCGCTACCCGGCGGGAAGATGGAATCACCGGCGATACTATTAATATACGCAGCCGGTTCGAAAGTTGTCCGGCACGGCCCACCGCGGCAAACAGTCCCGTTAACTTAGAGGGGGTTGTGAACCAGAGAGTCCGAGAGTTTTGGCCGGTTGCCCGTGGCCACCGTGGCGGAAAGTCGGAGTTTGCCGCGGTCCCCTTGCCCAACCGGTCGAACTAGAGAGTCGGCCGGAGGTGTTGGCCAGGAGTGGAAGAAGGCCGGAAATGCTTCAATTACCGGGGGATTTATGACAGCGCAACACAAAACGCCGGGAGATCTCCCTCTCGGCGTTTGCTGTAAACCCATGGGCCGCAATAGTTCGCGGCAAATTGAAAGGCTCCCCCGGTAGGACTCTAGTGGATATCTGTACACCTCATATTTATAGGTTTATTTACGCACCTTGAATATGGTGTGAAGTTACCAAAGAAGCGCAACGTTTATTGAGAATATGTCCATAAAGATACCAATCCCCTTGTTTTACAGAATGAATCGCATTCCGAAGCGCGAATTTCCAGACTACTGAAAATCTGTCAATAAGAAAAATCACCTCTCCAGCTTATCGTATCGCATCGTAGCGTATCTTTTTTCCAGAATCTTTTCACAAACCGCGATTCTCAATAATTCGCGGTTATCATCGCACGCATGAGGCGTGAACGAACTCACTCAACCACGCCGCTCGTGG
>JAFGTN010000524.1 GCA_016934075.1 Pirellulales bacterium | reverse complement strand
GACGCGGCGGTCGAGGCCCAGGCGGCCGTTTATCAAGGCCGTCGGGACGTGCTTTGCAACGGCCTGGAACGGTTGGGTTGGCCTATCGAACGCCCCAAAGCCACCATGTTCGTTTGGGCAAAAATTCCCGAACTCTGGGCAAGCCGGATGAGTTCATTTGATTTTGCCATGAAATTGTTGCGCGAAGGCGATGTAGCCGCCAGTCCTGGCGCCGGGTTCGGTCCGGCCGGGGAAGGATATTTGCGATTGGCGTTGGTCGAGAACGAAGAACGACTGCGACAAGCGGTTCGGCAGATCGGTCGATGTCTGGAAAATCCCTAGTTTTCCCGAGAAAGATCGACGACTTGAGAAAAAATTCGGCTTAAAATATTGGACTTTTGCAAAATTGCGAGTCAAGGGCACTTAGATATAAATTGGCGGCGCAGCCGGCAAATTATATCTAAACGCCGCAGTCCAAAAAAATTAGAGGGCTCTTGCTCGCCGGGGCAAGAACCCTCGAAGTGTAGCTGCCCGGCAAAACAAAACCATAGTTTGTGTTACCGGAGACCCGCAGCCACTATGTTGTCATCGGGCTAACACACAATGTTTCTTTAAGTGAGTATGCTAGGTAAAATGACGCTAACCGCAAAACTTGCACTGGAAGACGGAACAGTATTCACCGGCCAAGCCTTCGGCGCGGAAGGAGAAGTGGATGGCGAGGTTTGTTTCAACACCAGTATGACCGGCTACCAGGAAATTCTCACCGATCCCAGCTATCGCGGCCAGATTGTAACGATGACCTATCCCGAGATAGGCAACTACGGCGTCAATGCCGAGGATGTTGAAAGTCGGCGGCCCTTTTTGAGCGGATTTGTGGTCCGCGAACTTTGCCGATTACCGAGCAATTTTCGCTCGCAGGGCAACCTCGACAATTACATGAAGGAAAACAAGCTTATCGGCATCCAGGGCATCGACACTCGGGCGTTGGTGCGACGACTGCGGATTGCAGGCGCCATGCGGGGGGTTTTGTCGACAACCGACATGGACGACACCAGTCTGGTAGAAAAAGCCAAGGCCAGCCCCGGGCTTGTTGGACGTGATATTGCCAAAGAAGTGATGCCCGCAGGCCCCATCCAATGGGACGAGCCGCTGAGCCCTTGGGCTCGTTTTCAGGTGGATGAAAAGGATTCCCATCCAAAAGATTCAAAGAAACCGGATGCCGACTCACCGCTGGTCGTTGCCTTGGATTTCGGCATGAAGTGGAACATTGCCCGGCACCTGTTTGACATGGGCGCTCGGGTAACGATCCTGCCGGGCACGGCCACGGCCGACGAGGTTCTGGCGCTCTCACCCAACGGAATATTCCTCTCCAACGGGCCCGGCGACCCGGAACCCATCGCTTACGCACAGGAAACTATTCGAAAACTGTTGGGTAAAGCACCCATTTTCGGCATTTGTCTGGGCCACCAGCTTCTTTCGCTGGCCTGCGGCGCGAAGACTTACAAACTCAAATTCGGGCACCGTGGCGCGAATCAGCCGGTGATGGATCTGGCAACCGACAAGGTCGAAATTACCACCCAGAACCACGGTTTCGCGGTAGACGGCAAATCCATGCCAAAGGATCTCGAGGTGACGCACCTGAATCTCAACGACGACACCATAGAAGGCGTCCGTCACCTCAGCGATCCGGCCTTCAGCGTGCAATACCACCCCGAAGCCTCGGCAGGGCCACACGATAGTTCTTACCTATTCGATCGATTCAAGAAAATGATCTGGTAGAGTACGGGCACCGAATTAAGCTACATGATAAACAAACATTTATTATGAATGAATAAATTCGCTCCCACGCACTTTTATTGCTTGTCAAGCTTGGGTGTTACGTGTACACTGCCGTACAGATGCGTGGTAAAATGCGTATTCAAGTTGCAAGTAACATTTTGCCGGTTTTGATAAATTCACCGGTTTCGGCAAAAAGCAGTTTTGGTTTTAGGGCCTCGAGATATAAGAGAATGGCCCCACTGTCAATCCGTGGGGTTTTTTTCTTTGCCTTGGCGAAATGTTGAGAAAAAACATTCGCAATTAGCCTTTTATTGTTGTTAGTTTATCCACACACACCATAAACTGCGTCCTGGTCGTCATTTTATAATAGACGAAACGCAATACTTCACCATGCTACGTTAATCAACGCCGAAAGTCTTTGATGTAGCATGCGATGACTTAGCAGTTCGCAGTGCATGGCATGTGCAAGGACAAAAGGAGAAAAACATGTACCGGCACAATACAAAAACCCGAACCGGCTTTACCCTTGTCGAACTCTTGGTGGTGATCGCCATAATCGGCATTCTGATCGCGTTATTGTTACCGGCCGTACAAGCGGCTCGCGAGGCCGCCAGACGGATGCAATGCACCTCCCAACTCAAGCAGATCTCGTTGGCTTTTCACAATTATCATTCGAACTTCGGCGTGCTCCCCGACTCGGGCAAGGACAAGGACAGCTGCGATACCGGTTGTTGTAGATCTCTAGATACCGATCGCGGCGGGTGGAACTTTTTCTACCAGATCATGCCCTATGTCGAACAGCAAACCCTGTACGATGAGCCGGACTACATGACGATTTATCGTACTCCCGTAAGTATTTACTACTGCCCCTCGCGCCGTCGAGCCGACCTGTATCCTGATGATAGCTCTTCCCCTTCGGCCAGAGCGGACTACGCGGGGTGCAGAGGCGATAAAAGTGCCCGCTCAGGTGGTAAATTCAGACCTGCCAATGGCGCTGTCGTCACGCGAGGATGCGACCGTGCCGTGGGTTTTGCAGAGCTCAAGGACGGGCAGGCCTGCACGTTGTTGGTCAGCGAGAAGCAGACCAATCCAGACTACTTTGGCCGCAGTGGCGGTGACAATGAGTATTTTGTTAACTCCGGCGGTACTGACTGTGACGTAACTCGCATCGGCAGCCTCACATATTTCCCGCAGCCGGATACCGACCATCCCAAGGAACCTCCCACCTATTGGAGTTACCGGTTTGGTTCGTCCCATTCGGGAGTATTCAACGGAGCGCTTGCGGACGGATCGGTACAGGCGTTCTCGTATTCAATTGACCCGGCACTATTCCGACTTATATGCGTACGGAATGATGGAGAGCCCGTTACGCTCCCATAGCCCCATCAACAAGGAAAGTATTATGTGGCGATTCTGTTTGTTATCTCTGATTGTTATCGGCTGGCCGGTCTTCGCGGGTTGTCAGGGTGATCCTCCTAAGCCAAAACCGGCCACAGCCGAGGAAAAACGCGAGATGGAAACCCAGATGCAGAACGTGGATGCGGAAGAACGCGCGCAACAGCAACGATCGAATTAATCGATTGACCGGATAAAAAGTCTTTGCGCCGAACCTCTTTTTGACGTATTATTCTAGAGTACGTAAACAACCGAGCTAATCGTAGGTCGTGATCCACCCTACGACTGTGGTTCCTTCTTTAATCCCTACAATCGTCAGAAAGCGTCCAATTTATGAATAAAACGTTACAAGAGGCCGTTGCCAACAAGTCCGCCATAATCGGTATCGTGGGGTTGGGATATGTGGGCTTGCCTTTGGTCCGAGCTTTTGTAGGAGCCGGTTTCCGCACGATGGGTTTCGACGTGGACCAGAAGAAAGTCGACGAGCTTGCAGCCGGACGTAGCTATATCGAGCATATCTCATCGGAGTGGATCGCAGAGTGCGTCAACGACGGCAAGTTCGAACCCACCGCCGACATGAAGCGGCTCGCTGAGGCTGACGTACTGCTGATTTGTGTACCCACGCCGTTGAGCGAAAGCCGCGATCCCGACTTGAAATATGTCGAATCGACAACGCGCTTCATCGCAGAGACACTACGCCCGGGCCAACTGGTTGTTCTCGAAAGCACGACCTACCCCGGCACCACGCGTGACGTGATGTTGCCCATTCTGGCCGAGAGCAGTCTCATCGTTGGCGAGGATTACTTCCTGGCATACAGCCCCGAGCGCGAAGATCCCGGTAATCCCGATTTCTCGGCCGAGGGTATACCCAAGGTCGTGGGCGGAATCGATGAGGAAAGTCTGCGGCTGGCCGAATTGGTTTACAAGCAGGCGGTTGTGCGCGTGATACCCGTCTCGAATTGTGAGGTGGCCGAGGCCTGTAAGATCCTGGAGAACACCTACCGCTCGGTGAATATCGCCATGGTCAACGAGCTGAAAATGCTTTTCGATCGGCTGGATATCGATGTCTGGGAAGTCATCGATGCCGCGAAAACCAAACCGTTCGGCTTCCAGGCGTTTTACCCCGGCCCTGGATTGGGTGGGCATTGCATTCCCATCGATCCGTTCTATTTGAGCTGGGTTGCCCGTAAACACGGCATGCCCACGCGTTTCATCGAACTGGCCGGCGAGATAAACACCAGCATGCCCCAGTACGTGTTCAAGAACGTCACCGAAGCGCTCAACGAGCACGGTAGGCCGGTCAAGGATAGCAAGATCTGTGTATTGGGCGTGGCGTATAAGAAAGATGTCGACGATCCGCGGGAAAGCCCGTCGTTCGAGCTGATGGAACTGCTGCAAGAAGCCGGCGCCAAACTTTGCTATCACGACCCCCACATCGCCACGCTGCCCAAGGTGAGAAACCGCGATCTGCCTGCCATGGAAAGCCAGGAGTTGACCGAAGATTTTCTGGCCGGGTTGGATTGCATGTTGATCGCCACCGACCATTCGTCCTGCGACTACGATTTCATAGTGCGTCACGCTCCGTTGGTCGTCGACACCCGCAACGCCACTGCCAATGTCATTGAGGGGCGGGAAAAGATACGCAAGACGTAGGCAACGTTGGTCTGATTCTGCGGAAGCCTTTGACACTGGCAAGCCCCGAGGCACCCACGGGGCCTCCGGCCTTGTTTTTATTCGTCCACTTTGCCATAAGTCAGCTTTCATGGCTTCAGGTTGCCCGTATCGGCCACTTTAAAGTCCATTGGCGAATAAAGCCCCTCGCCGCGTTTGCTATCAATTTGACAAAACGGAAACCTCTGATAGAGACTCTTTCGACGGGTTGTTAACTAGCACCAACGAACGAACGAATAAACAAGTAGGCGGTTAACAGCAAAAGAATGCCGGGTAATACGATGCCCAAAATCATTGATAACGAATACTTCGTTGGGGGTGCAGGAGAGTAATATGTCTTTTCGATTATGTAACCAGTCGGTGTTTGTGATTTTCCCCAAGTTCTCGGAAATATCCCATTCACAGTGTGGATGTCAGAAAAAACCCCTGGACCATCGTTGGGAAATGCCCTTTTGGCCGTCGAGAAAGCTATAAGGGCCGGGGGCTGATGTGAGTCATCGAAACTCCACTCACAAAAAATGAAATGTAGGATTATAGCAATCGGTATCATGACGACAAGGGAAAGGACGGGCAACGATATCTCTAATTCTTTGCCACTTGGGACAGAAGTACGAGCACCCTTTTCTGATGTACTCGTTTTTTGCTGCAGTTTCGGGCTAGATGTGGTCCTTGATTGTCGTGCTCCGCACGAAGGTTTTTAAGGCATGGGCTAACAAAAGTATGAAAAATAAGTTCCTCGGACCATAATATCCGAGGAGCCTTGACAGAACATACTTCCGTCAGCATCCGGTTATTCCTTGGTAGGTTGCTTCTCAACAGTGCCTACCTCCGCTTCACCAAACCATGACATTATCAGCCTGTGGTTTATCTTGAGCCAATATACTTTTGTTAGCCCATGCCTAAAAACCTCTTGCCGAAGGCAAGTTGACATCATTTTCACCCACGAAATCCCGTGAAGAGCCTTATATTGGAATCGTACTTCGTCACGGAAACAATCATATCGATCGAATCTCGTCAAAAACTTAATGGCAACGTGCTGGTGCGCAGGATCCTCGGCTCGCTAAACGATGCTATTACCCCCTGCCCAAGTTCATTGTTGCCGAGGAGAGTCCATTTACCGAAGCTTTCTCCAGGTTTCATTGCACAAGTCAACCTTCGTTTTGAGCAACATCAGATGCTACCGGATACTCGCTCTTTTCACAACTCACGATATTTTTCGATTGGCAACTACCCACTTGTGGGTTTCACAATCCGCTATTACTTCTCTATCGCCTCAAGCGATTTCTTCGCGGCCGCTTGGACTTGCTCATTGGGATCATTGAGCAATTTTTTCAGAGGGGCAACAGCCGATTTGGCTTTGGGGCCAAGGATGCTCAGGGCCGTAGCCGCTTCAATGCGGACGGGAACTACTTCGCTATCGAGCCCGGCGATCAATAGCGGAAGCGCCTTGGGTACTACCTGATCGGCGTCGGGAGCGATTTGCACAAGGGCCCAGGCGCTGACCAGGGACAGGAACTTGTCGGGGCTGTCGAGGTTCTCTGTCAGTTGCGGTTCGGCCTCGATTGCTTTGGGGCCGATCTTACCCAAGGCAAATGCCGTGCTGTAGCGAACGTTCATGTCCTCGTCGTCGAGCGACTTAATCAAAGCCGGCACGGCTTCCGCGGCGGCCGGGCCGATCGAGCCCAGTGCGAAGATGATTTCGCGGCGCGTTTCGGGATCCTCATCGGTGAGCGAGGCCACCAACGGTTTAACCGCCATCTTGGCCTTGGGGCCCATACGTCCAAGGATCATGGCCGCTTTGCGGCGGTGCATTTTATTCTGCAGCACACGCGCCACGTTCGGCACCGAAGATTCGCCCAGTTGCGCCAAGGCATCCAGGGCGGCGTTGAGGGTTTCTTCATCAGCACCGGAAAGCGCCTTGCGTATGGCGGGAATTGCTATCCCCGGGCCAGGCCTGAGGCTGGCCAATCCGCGCACGGCCGCCAGTCGTACCGCCGGCTTCTTGCTACGGAGCGATTCGGCCAAAATCTTCGTCGCCCGAATCTTCAGTACCTTGTTTTGAGGATTGGCTCTCGCCAGTGCCCAGGCGCACGCCAGACGCGTAAGTTGGTC
>JAFGTN010000523.1 GCA_016934075.1 Pirellulales bacterium | reverse complement strand
TTTTTAGCCACGGATTAACACGGATATTCACGGATTTTTTTGCCACAGAGATCACAGAGGAGCACAGAGAGACAGTATTTTTTTAACCATGGATTTCGCGGATTTTCACGGAATTAAGAACAATTAACCGCCGGGGCCGCTGTGGGGGCGTGGGGTCGAATCGTTATTCAGTTCATCGTTCGTCGTTCGTTGAAGATACAGGAATATCGTGGAATTTTGTGATGGGGCGGATTGTTTAAGCCGGGGTATTTGCTTTGCCTGGGTTGTCATAGGTATACGGCGAGCGTCATGTGTTTTGACGGCGGGAGAAAAAGGGGGATGATGTAATGGAAAGAGGGTAACATTAAAAATACAATAACGCTAAATGGTTTCCAGTACGATGTTTACAAAAAAAAACGTCTTTGACCTCTTTAGTTCTCACTCCTGATTTTCGACCTCGGGAATCACACGAAATAAGAAATGTCCCCCCTTTTCATTTTTTCTGCCAACGACTCAAATACCGTAGTTCTACGGATTGACAAGCTGAGTTATGGGACTATAGTTAATAATGGAGCAGGAGAGATGAAAATAAAGCGGCAACAAACTGAATAGGAAATAATGGCCCACTGCTGACAACCTTAAATAGGTTGTGGGGAGTGGGTTTTTTCGTGGAGAGTTGAAACAGTCTTTTATTTATTGGAGGATTTAAAGATGAAAAAGGTCAATTTGGTTTTAGCGGCGGTGCTGATGTATTCCGGCTTTGCTTCTGCAACAATTCTCATTCCCAGCGATGATGCTTATGTGAGAGATGATACCCTTGATACTACATACAACGAGGAGCAACTTATTACATGGACGCACTATGGCGCGGCTACCGGTCGTTCATACATCAAGTTCTCAATGGCCGGCTTACCCCAATTGAGCCAACTGCAGTCGGCAACACTGAACATGTATTTGTGGGAGGTCGGTGGTTATCTTGAAACCGTAAGCATTTACTATGCCAAAGACGACAGTTGGATCGAAACTTCCCTGAACTGGAACAACGCTCCTGGAACAGGGGATCTTGTTGCGTCTGAAAATGTGGGCAGCTATTATACCTGGGGGGGACCGAAGTGGGTCAGTTTTGACCTCTTGGCAAGCGGCCTGTGGGACTATGACAGCGACAGAAGTGACGGTTATGTGACCTTCGTCATAAAGACTGCTGAAAATGGTGAAGATATCCATCGTTTCTACAGTAAAGAAGAAAATGTTCCTGGCGATTTTGCTCCATATTTGGAGGTCATCGCTATTCCTGAGCCGACAACGATGGCAATATTGGTTCTCGGTGGACTGATGATAAGACGACGAAGCTGACTGTCAATCCTTATTGGATTTTTATTGAGGCTTCAGGGGTTATTCTCTTGAGCCTCTTTTTTTATTTCCCAAGGAGAAACAAAACGAATGAAGTAAAAAAGATTCCTGACGCCTCCTAAGCGACCGATTTATAAATCCGCCTGGCCACTCGTACTGCGGCGAAGCCAAACCGGCCTGATGGCCGACTTCGAACAGCACCATGGACTGTGTTATGTTCAGCTTGGCAAACAACACTCTTGTTTTTGCCCAGATCAACCACCACAATCGTTTCCATGCCAGAGATATGAGGGTTATTGTTTCCAGTGCTGTGACAGGATTCTGAAGTCTTTCATGTCCACGATTCCGTCGGTGTACAGGTCGATGCGATCATCCTGTGGGTCCATCAGCCATTCCTGGCAGAGTATTGTCAAGTCGGCACTGTTGACCTGGCCGTCGTTGTTGATGTCGGCAGTTTCAAAAGCCGTGGGGACGGTGAAGTTGGTTGACACGATGAGCGAAGCCTTTTGCTCGTCGGCGAAATCCATCGGGATCGTGCCGAAGCGGCCTTTGGGAGAGGCTGAAAAGTAGGAAACGATCTGCGGGTTAATCGCATTCACAAGGCTCGGAATATCCGGCAGAATTCCCAAAAAGCCCGGCACGTAGCCGCTGGTGAAATTCAGGTAGAGGGTGTTGGCATTGGCGTTGGGGGCTTCGGTGAGCAGTGCTGATACCGCGTTCCACTTGGCATTGGCATCGGGGACGTTGTAGTAGTCCTGTACGCGAAGCTGCGAGCGGGTGTTGTTGATGGTAAAGGTGGTATTGTCGGGCCAGTTTGTTGCGGGGATGCCCTTGGGGAGGCTGCTGGCGCCGAACCGCCGGAGGAGCACGATTTTGCCCTGTGCCTGGCTCAGCGTGGGGATGGTATCGGCCAGGTACCACTTGGCGGGATTTTTCTGGACATAGCTGTCAAATGTTGCCTCGAACGTGCGCGTGTTGCCGGAGGGATCGTATTCTTCCTTGACGCTCATCAGCACGCACTCGGTGGGATGGGCATTGAGAAACCCGATGACCGCGTTCAACACATCATCAAAGTTTATGTTTTGATATACCTGGCCGTGATGGATCGTAAAGGCATTATCAATGTGACGGCACCGGATATCCAGAAAGCGGATGCCGGCGTTTAACTGCTGGGCAATGGTGAGATTCTGGCATTTGGCTGTGCCGGAAAAAGGTTCATACATCGCACCGGAATCATGCGTGCCGGGGATTGAGAGTTTTGACAGCGACAGGCTGCCGTCGAGATAGCCCATCCAGTCGGTTTGTCCCGGCGGACGACACCACAGCAGATCGGAGACATTGAGTGCGGTTGTGCTGATGCGAACCTCGTCGATGAAGCCCAGTGCCCGGTCCACATGGCTGCCGTTGTGCAGTCCACGGCCGACCGACCAATTGCCGGCGTCCCAGTCACCGCCGTTGCCGGCACCCGGGTTTAACGCGGTATCGGGACTGCTGCTTTGGGTTAGATCCGTCTGGGCGACTAACTGCCATTGGCCGGCGGCGGAAATGTTCCGCAGGTAGAGCGATAATGTCGATCCGTTGCTGACGGCGGCCATGCCGTACCACGGCACGCCGCTGCCGGCGGGGTTGGATGCGTTGTCGAATGTCTGGATGGCATTGGAAGCCGAAACCGCCTGATGCCAGTAGCCGGAAACATCGCAAAACTTGATGGCAACGGCGTTATCGGGCAGTGCCTGGAAATAGAGCGCCGCCAACGCCGCATCGGCATTGGTGCCGTAACTGTCACGGCCGACGATGGTGCGGAAGCCGCCGTTTTCCAATTTGAACATGGCTTCAATTGTAAAGGCCGCGGGGCTGATGAGATTGATCGGGTCGGTGGTCGAGGTCCACATCGAGGGATTGGGACCGTTGTTGCGAACGCTGAATCGGTTCGGCTGGCCGTTGACAATAGTGAAGCCCAGGTCCGTGACGTAGGTGTATCCGGCCTGTCCTTCGTCCCAGACGGATAATTCATTGCCGCTGTAGGAGGTGTCTATGACGGATTCATAATAGACACCTCCCGGGGCTGAATGCAACAGCGGATAGCCGGCGGGGCCTTCTTCGAAACGCCAATAGGCCACGGTCTGAGCCAAGATCGGCAGCGAAAACAACAAGATGGTCAGCAGGATAATCCGGCTGATTGCGGCTCTGTTTGTCATTTAACTCATCCCCCGTTCGAAGTACTGAAGGCAACCTATTATCACCCATTTACGATAAGAATATACCTGATAGTTATTCAGGGGGTATTGTACCAAAATCGACCGGTCGATTTCAATGATATTCCGGATTCGGCGACATGTCGCTGCCGCGAAGGGAACCACCGCAAGTCTGGCGTCATTTAATTGGTGCAGGCGTCGGCGGGGTCGAGGTTACAGGCGAGCCAGTTTTCGGCGAGGCTGAGGAAGTCGTTTAGATCGACGCGGCCGTTGTTGTCGGTATCGCCTGCCAGCGGGGTCGGACTATCGGCGATGTCGGCGCCGGTCAGGTAGACGGCGTAGATGGTGGAGACGCCGGTGCGCATGTCCTGCCAGACGACGGTGTCGCCGCTGATGGCGGGATTGGTCTGGTCGGCAGCGTTGTCGGTGATCCGGAATTCTTTTCGGGTGGTGAGATTGTAGCCGTAGATGTCCCAGTTGCCGCTGCGGTTGTCCTGCCATACGACGATGTGGCCGGAAACGTCGGGTGCTTTTTCGGAAAAGGCCGACTGGGCGACGGGGATCGTGACGAAGACGCGCGGGTCGGAACGGTCGATGGCGATGATGTCATAATCGGTGCCGTCGCCGGAATAGTCACGCTGGTAGACAAGGTAATCGCGGTCGATGGCGGGAGCGGTTTCGTCTTCCGGTTCGAATGCGGGGTACTGATAATCGGGCTCGTTTTTGAGCCAGGTATCGGCGATGGTGATATCCCAGCTTCCCTCCGTGGTGTCGGGCCAGATGAAATAATCGGAAAAGACGACATCGTTGCGGTAAACGGCAGGTGTGGTTTGGTCCTCGGCCCAGAGCGTCACGGAATAGACGCGGACACTGTTGGGCTCGACGATGTCGGCGGCATAGACGTCCCAGTCGACGGCGGCGGTGTCCGGGTCGGTGTACTGCTGCTGGAAGGCAACCAGGTCACCATGGATAGCGGGATTGCTTTCGGAGACGTCGGGGGTGATGGCGACGGGATAATGCACAATAGCAGACGGATCGGTGATGTCGGAAACGTGGATGTCGTAGTCGGATCCGTCGCTGTAGTAATCATTCTGCCAGACGACACGCGTGCCGAAAATGCGGGGATGCGTCTGGTCCTTCAGCCAGTCAACAATGTAGAGATTGCCGGCGGTGTCTTCGAGATCGATGCCGAAGATGTCATAGTCGCCGTAGGAGGAGACGTATTCCTGCCAGACGACGGTTGAGCCGTCGATGTCTGGCAACTGCTGCGGATCGCCGCTGGGGTCGACGGCAAATTCGCCTGCGGCGAAGAGTACGGCACTGGAGCAAAGCCAAATGGATGCCAACAGACGTAAACAGGGAGCGGAACATTGCGTGCTGAATTTCATGGTATTTCTCCTCTCTTTTGTAATTCTTTGAACACTGCGGCGGGCCAGAGGCCCACCCTACCACTACATACTTTAATCGATTGCAGAAAACAGGAAACCGCCTTCGGCGTCAGACTGTTTTACGCTGGATTCCGGCTCAAGGCCGGAATGACACGTCGTTTCTAATCGTTGCCCAAACTGTTACTCTCTTTTTAAGAAAACGGCCGCCCCATCGGGTGCTGCCTGAGGCGACCGTTCGTTGGCGTCCTTCGAACGCCGATTATCAGATTACGAGCCGGATTGGCTCTGTGCTTCTTTTTCCAACTGGGCAGCCAGTTCCAGCAGTTTGCCGGCGGCGATCTGGTTGGCCGGATCGGCGGCGGCTGTGGTCAGCGGCAGACGGGCCTTTTGGAGGTCGCCCAGTCCCAGGTATTGGTAGCCGAGCAGCAGTTGATAATCCGAAGCAAACGGCTCTTTCTCTGCGGCAATACGGAGCTGATCGATCTGCGTCGTTAACAGCTTTTCGTCTTCATACAATCCGCGCGGGTAGTAGATCGTCAGTTCGTCTTCGGGGATGTTGAGCATGGCCGTTCGCAGGACGGTTGCGGCATGGGCATAGTCGCCCTGAGCAAAGAGCGCCTGGCTGTAGGTGAACGGCAGGATGATATCATCGGGCGACAAAGTGACCGCCTCGCGGAACTGTTCAACGGCATCATCATAGCTGCCCGCGGCAAAGAGTGTGACCGCATGGTCGAAGCACAAATCGGCGGCAGTTTGGAACTGCGGCTCGTCGACGGCTTCTTCCTTCGGATTGCCAAGGGTGTAATACGGCTGGGCGGAACTGGAGAACCCGTAGCCCGTGGTGTCGGTCGTGGTGTTCGTATTGTAGTAGTTATAGGTATTGTAGTTCACGCTGGGGGTCGGCTCATAGATGACGTGGGAGCCGTACCAGTAATACGGATGGCAGCCGTACCAGTAGTAGCGTCGATAGCGATAGTCGTAGGGCCAGCCGCCGCCAACGCTGACGAAGACATACTTACGGTGGTAGTTCGGATAGTAATAGGAAAGCCCGTAGTACGGCGTACCGTAATGAACGGTCGTGTAGTGATAGGGCAAGCTGACGACCACACCGCAACTGGAAGACGACCAACTGAAGTAGAAGCCGCTGCCGTAATGACGCCAGTGGGGATCGGTCCGGATATAGCTAACATCGTGGAACAGGTGCCGCGAAATATACGGACGCGGACGATGCACGGTGGGGCTGCCCTGGACGATGACCCGGTTGTCATTGTTGATGACGATCTTCGTGGCCGGTTCGGTTCGGC
>JAFGTN010000522.1 GCA_016934075.1 Pirellulales bacterium | reverse complement strand
TTAGATATAAATTGGCGGCGCAGCCGGCAAATTATATCTAAACGCCGCAGAGATGTTAACTTGTTATCTGTCAATGAATTAGTGTCAGTCAAGACGATGTAAAAGAAACCTTCGCTTCGCAAAGCTTTCTTTTACATGTGCCCTTGACTCGCAATTTTGCAACAGTCCACTGGAATCACAACCGAGAGCGGCTGCGCTACAAACATATCGTGACCAACCCCGCCGATGGGCCAAGTGCTATCACGTACTCTAATAAATCAGGCACCGTAATACGCCCCCCAGTTCAAGTAACCGGTGGGCGTGTTTTTTGTTATTCTTGAAAAACTGCTTGAATACGGGGTGGGATTAGGAAGGCCGGGCTGACTTTTTCTGCCCGGGTGGTCCAAATCCTACCTTATCGGACCGGATGACATAGACGCCGAAAGCGTTTATCGCTAAGCTGAATAGTCTAACTGGTCCTGACGGTTCAGCAGGCTGCATCGGTTTGATGGATGTCAACGGCTGTCCGTGGTCCAATATTTCCACAAATATCACGAATCACACTGCACTGGTCGGCAATTAACCAGTGACACCATGAAGCATTCATTTTTTACCCGTCGTAGCCTACTAATTCTGATGGTGCTGGCGTTTTCGCTGTCATTCATCTTCATGGGTACCCGTCGCGCCTTGCGGAGCAACCGTAACGACGTAAAAACGTGGCTGCCCGACGGCTTCCAAGAGACGCTCGACCACGCCTGGTTCGAGAGCCATTTTCCGCACGAGCAGTTCATCCTCATGAGTTGGGATAACTGCAAGCTGGGCGATCCCAGCTTGGAGATGATGGCCGAAAAGATGCGGCTACTTACCAAGCAGCCGTTCAAAAAGGGCCAGCCCGTCTTTTTCAAGAACGTAATAACAGCCGAAGGCCTGATCGAGGAAATACAGTCGAGTTTCAAGTCGCTCGATCACCAGGAGATCATCGATCGCTTGAAGGGCTCGCTGGTCGGGCCCGACGGTAAACAGACCTGCCTGGTTGTTACGCTGCGCGAAGCCTACCACGGCGAGGAATTGGCGGCCGCCATCAATGCCGTAAAAGAAACGGCCACCGACCAATGCGGCATCTCGCCGCAAAGCTTGCATCTGGGCGGTCCGCCGGTGGACAACGCGGCTATCGACTACGAGGGCAAACGCACCTTGATGCGCCTGGCCGGCTGGTCGGCCGTCATCGGTTTGGGAATTTCCTGGCTCTGCTTCCGTAGCGTGCGACTTACGCTGATGATCTTCTCTTGCGCCCTGTTCTCGGCCGGAATCGGCATGGCCATCGTCTATTTCACCGGCGGCATGGTCGACGCCATTCTGCTCTCGATGCCCTCGCTGGTCTACGTGCTGGCAATGTCGGGCGCTATTCATATCATCAACTACTACCACGACGCCGTGCGCGAAAGCGGCCTCGAACACGCGCCCGAAAAAGGTCTCAGCCACGGTTGGGTGCCTTGTACGGTCGCGGCCATCACCACCGCCCTGGGCCTGATATCATTGTGCTACAGCAACCTTATCCCTATCCGAAACTTCGGATTATATTCGGCCCTGGGTGTATTGGCTTCGTTAGCGGTAATCTTCCTGGTGTTACCGGCATACCTGCATTTCTGGCCCTCGCGCAAGCTGGCCGAGGAGATGGGGCACGGTGGCGGTACGGCAGCCCCGGCCACGGGCGATACGGTCTTTCTGAAAGTCTGGCGGATTATCGGCGGCAACGTCATTCGGCACAACAAGTTGGTTGCAACAGCCTGCTTTTTGGCGATGTTCTTCTTCGCCTATGGGGCGTATACGAAGACCAACACCACTATCAGTCTGATGAAGCTGTTTTCGCCGGAGGCTAGGATTCTGGCGGACTATGCCTGGCTGGAACACCACCTTGGACCGTTGGTTCCGCTTGAGGTTGTCGTACGGCTCGACGACGAGAAGTGCGATTTGGATTTGGCACAACGCATGCGCCTGGCTAGCACAATCGAAGAGTCTTTGGAATTCGAACTAAATGAGGTGGGAGAAGCGCTTTCAGCCGCCACCTTCGCGCCGTTAAAAGATATGAATGGAAAAATTGGCAAACGAAATGTTATCCAACGCAACGGCGACAATGTCTTTAGCAACCGCGTCAACCAGAACCGCGAGCGTTTCCGCGATTATCTCAGTATTGACGAGGAGAAGGGCGAAGAGCTTTGGAGGATCTCGGCTCGCGTGGAGGCCTTGGGCGACATCGACTATGGCGCGTTCATGGATCATCTCAAAGCCGTCGTCGATCCGATTATCGAAGATTATAATGCCCACGGTGTCGAGGGCATTTCCGTCACCTATACAGGCCTTGTGCCCTTGATTTATAAAGCTCAAAGCGAACTGCTGGTAGGTCTGTTCAACAGCCTCTTATTGGCCTTCGTGCTCATCGCTCTGGTAATGATGATGGTGCTGCGGAGCTTCTCGGCCGGGCTGTTATCGATGCTTCCGAACCTTTTCCCGGTGATAGTCATATTCGGTGCAATGGCTTGGGTCGGGATGCTCATCGACGTGGGCACGATGATGACCGCCAGCGTGGCTCTGGGCGTAGCCGTCGACGATACGGTCCACTACCTGACTTGGTTCCGCGCCGGCTTGGATCAGGGCTACGATCGCAAGGGTGCGGCAATGGTGGCCTACGAACGCTGTGCCACGGCCATGACGCAAACCACGCTGATCGCCGGACTGGGACTTGCTGTCTTCGCCTTGAGCACTTTCACGCCCACGCAGCGCTTCGGCTATATGATGCTGGCTTTGCTGTTCGCCGCCTTGTTCGGCGACCTGATCTTCCTGCCGGCTTTGCTTTGCGGCCCGCTTGGTCGCTTCTTCGACCGAGGCAGTAGCAAGCGGTCCCATGACCATTTGCCGCCAAGTAATGATAACCGACGAGGGTTGCCTATCGAAGGCGGCAAGCATTCACCACCAAAGCGGTATCGCTACGACAGCGAAAGTGAAGTGGCCCGGGATGCACAATCGGTCGAAAACCTGGCAGAATCCCCACATACGCTACCGATTCGCCCGAAAAGAGTTCCGCGTTCTCGCGTGTAAGCGATCTTCTAAACGATCATTCCGACGGTTGCGCTCGGGGTGACTGTTCCGATTAGGCAGGCAAGAGAAGGCTTGCTATTGGGAAACGTTATCTTGGACGAAAAAAGGGATAGCGACAGATTGCAGTGTCGATTGCCCACAACGGCAAAGACTCAACGGCGGATGTTGCATACCACCCCTTGGCGAATCATTGAAACACGAACGAAATGGTGCATGAGATGGACAAGACGCAACAACCACTGGTTTTAGTTGTGGATGATGAGATCGATGTTTTAGGCGAAGTCGCATCCGTTCTGGGTAAGTCGGGATACCGTTGCCACTGTTGCGGAAATCCCGATTCGGCCATCGAGTTCGTCGTCTCGAACCAGCCCGATCTGATAATCTCGGATATCAACCTGGAAGGCCACAGCGGTCTGGAGATGTGTGAGCGGATCAAGGAAAAAGAAGCCTTGAAGGACGTGCCCGTCATGTTCCTTTCAGGCGCACAGATCCCCGACATAATTCGCCGCTCTCATGCTGTTGGCGGGACATATTATCTACGAAAACCCTTCGATCCCGAAGTGCTGGTGGAGCTGGTCGACAAGGCGCTTTGGATGCCGCACCTTGTTCACAGCCACGAACAAGCTGTCGGAGCAAGGATCTGAATCGACAGGAGACGCATTTGCGACTCTGCACAACTCAGAAAATAAAAAAGACCGGCTCTGTTTCGCGAGCCGGTCTTTTTGTGTAAATGGTCAGAGACTTGATTTTGCGTTTCTTAACGTAATCCAGGGTAGTACTGTTGCGTGTTCATAAACGTGGCCGGAGCTCGTTGCTGAGTATTCATACCCGGAATCATATTGCCGGGACGCTGTTTAGCCTGTCTCTGCTGGTATAATTGCTGGAGACCGAGGCCTTGAGTCTGGGCAGTGTTCTGCAGATTGCGAATTTCCCGGCCGACCCGTTGGTTGTCCTGTTGTTGCTCCAACTGAGGCTTAACAAGTGAGTAGTAGTTGTTGATGCCTTCAGCGGCATCTCGTTCGCGAAAGAGGCTCATATATGGGCTATACGGCGACTTTCGTGTATAGCCCGAAAAAGGTTTCGCGCCTGATGGGACGGTCGATTGTTGGTGACTTGCCACCGAACGCTGGGGTGTTGTTTGCTGTCGAACTCCAGATGGGCTGTGGGGACCGTACGCCTGCTGGATTCCGGCAGCATTTGTCGGAGAGAAGCCCATCGGTGACTGGGCAGTGGGCGCGGGTGGCAGGCCAAAACCGCCTTGTGGTCCGGTCATCATTCGGCCTTGCCCCATGCCACCAGGGCCCATTTGGCCGGGGCTCGTTGGACCTGCGCTAGGTGCCATTTCAGGTTGTCCAAATCCCGTAGGCGAATTGTATGTGCCGTAGGATGTAGGTGACATGGGAAGTTGTGCGGCCGAAGCGGGTTGGCCATAGGAAGCCGGAGCGCCGGGAGAGTATGTCGGCGGAAGAGGCATCTGTGGTTGACCGTATCCGCCGGCACCATATTGTGGTCCAGGTGCAGGGCGAGTCGTTGGCTGTTGTGTGCTGCTCTTGCGTTTTTGGTCTTTGTCTTCATCGTCGTCGGTTGGCTGCGAATAATCGGGCAAATCGGGAAGGCCCGCGCCATGATCTTCCTGTGTTGATGAGTCGCTTTTAGGAACTACCGGGCCGGCATTCACAGGATGATGCGTAGCCAACGTCATTAGTAAGGCGGAAAAAGTGACACAAATTATGATGATTATGCTAGTTCTCATCGCCACACCTCCATAACTCTCGACCAATTGATTCGGTCGGAAAGTGGTTTCATAAAGCCATTAAACGCTTGCTTTTTGCACACACCTATCCACTAGAAATTTACTGCATTTCCTGTATTCAGTCAACCCTCTGCGGGGTGGTATGATGCGAATCATTGCGTCTAACTAATGAAGTTAAGTTAACAATATCGTTTTTCCTAGTGGCTTTTTATTCCAGGGTGTTTGGAAAACTGTGTTCGTATTGACAGGTCGAACATCCGGCATAATCGTTATAATCGTCATAGTTCACCATGAACTTGAGTTTCCTTGACTATATTCCCACGCATGATAAAAACAGGCCATTGGGTAAGGCATATATGCGTATCGCTATCTGGTAAGCGGGGTATTCCAAATGATCTAGAGTAACTTCTGGGGGGTCTGCGTAGAGTTTTCTGGATAAGCGGCTTTTGCCGGTGGTCCGGAAAGAACTGATTCGAACGGTTGTGCTGCCCGATGGACTACAGAGGAAGACGACGGGGCTCTTTACATCGCATGTTGGCGGAGGACGATCATGAGAATCATGGCGGCATTTTTTATAGTAGCCTGTGTTTCCATGATGCTATATGTTGCACCCATGGCCTTGGCCAAGGAGTTGGGAAACCAAGATGTGAGGGTAGTGCTAGTGCCTACCAACGAGGAGCAGGTGGATTTGGCTCCACCCGAACCGAGAACCAACGTGCGCAAAACACCGTCTTCAGTAGTCAATGTATCTTTAAGCACACTCGCCGAAAAAAAAGCAACCGTGCTCGATGATAGCATTCTTGATGAAGATACCTGCGATGCCGGATGTGGCGATGACTGTTCGGGTATGTTTGCCTGCCGGTGTTGCAGTCAGTTGTGGGTGCGCGCGGATTATTTGCTCTGGTGGACGCGGGGGAGTGATATCCCGCCGCTTGTAACCACCAGTACGGATCAGAGCGATAACGGTATCTTGGGGCGGCCGACCACCGAAATCCTCTTTGGCGGATCGCGCCAGACCAGCGACGCACGCTCATCGGCGAGAATTACGATGGGCTACTGGTTCGACTGTTGCCAGTGTTGCGGTATCCAATTGGATTATTTTAATCTGGGGCCGG
>JAFGTN010000521.1 GCA_016934075.1 Pirellulales bacterium | reverse complement strand
GGCTTTGTGCGACGGATCCGTTAAGGCCTTTTCCAACGACGTTACTTCAGACGTCTGGAACGCGTTGGGGACAACCCACGGTGGCGAGACCATCGGGCAAATTGATCCCTAGCGTTGTGAGCGGAATGGCGCTAGCCACCGGCTCATTGATCGACCGCTTCACTGCTAAAGCCGGAGGCTAGCTTACTGCTCACGAATATGGCAGGGCGAAGCTGTCGCTGTTAGCGATACACTTCCCCACAAGACGCCCGCTAGTCAGAGCCCAGGCGATATTGAGTCCGTGTCCCCAGAGTACCTGTCCGCCGGTGCCTACCAAACCGACGGCGTACAATCCCGGAATGGGCGAGCCGGAATCGTCGAGAACATGGAGTTGCTCATCGATCGCCACTCCGCCGGCTGTGGTGGTGAAGTAGGCCTTAGCCGGTCCCAGTAATACCCAGCGATTCCCATCAAGCGGGCGAACGTTGCCACCGCGATCAAATGGGTCGGACGTTATGCCCGTGGCGAAACGATTGAAACTTTCGACGGTTTGCCGCAAAGCCCCCGGTGGAATGTTTCTACGTTGGGCAACACGCTCCACACTATTGTCCGAAACGGCGATATCCGGCCGTAGCCGAAGGTAATCGGCCACATAGGCATATGCGATTTCCGGAGCGGTGGAGACAAAGTGCGGCCAGGCACTGTAGCGTTCGATCAGACGTTTGTCGAGCAATAGATAGCAAATTCCATCGGGTTGGGCGGCGATCGCGATTTCGCGATCGGGCCAGCGGGTCTCGTCGCAGAAACGTCCGCCCCGGGAATTAACGAGAATCGCTCCGTCGTCCAGTATGGCGTTTTCCGGATGTTGCCATGTCACCAGCAGGCGTTTGATGACCGTGTTGACGACAGCTTGGGGTACCAGCGGCATCAAGCGTCCCATGATCCTTGCCAGAGGGCCTTTTGCGGGCAGAATCTGCGTTAAGTTTTTTTTGCGCGAGGGGATGAAACGAATTTCCGGTCCGTATGTCAGGTCCATGTTCACAAGCCTGGCTCCAACTTCACGCGCCAGCAAATGGCCGTCGCCGGTGGCCGTTTCGTTGATGCCGCCGATATTGGAGTATTGTGGTCCTTTGTATTTGGCGATGATTTCGGCCGAGTTTGGATAATCGCCGGTGGCCAACACAACGCCTTGTTTGGCTTTGAACAACGTCGATTTTCCCTCGATACGGGCTTCGACGCCGTTGACTTGCCCATTATCACAAACTAGCTTGCACACCGGCGTTTTGCAAATAATGGTTCCCCGCAAGCGAAGCAAGCGGACCTGAAGAGCAGCGATATACGCTTTGGCGTTAGGGATAGCATTATGCATGCGTGGAACGCGGTTGGGCGGTTCCGGGTTGGGACCGTAAAACGAAACACCCATATCCATAAGCCATTGGATAGTCTCTCCCGAATGACCCAGAAAAAATCGTCGCAGGTCATCGTTGTTGCGCGAATCGATTTCGGGATCCGCGAACTTGGCGGCATCCTCGACGTGGCTTTCCAAGGTGTCTTCGATGCCTGCCTTGCGCTGCAACAACGTACGGTTGGCGGAAAACGAACCGATGGCGATGCCCGTGGTGCCGCCCAGATGGGAGTTTTTCTCCAAAATGGCGACATCCATACCGTTTTCCGCGGCGCTGACGGCCGCCGCCAGGCCACTTCCGCCTCCTCCGACCACGATTACATCGTATAGTGTCTTCATAGTCCGTTTTTTAATATCGTGGATTATCTTGCGACTATTCTATATTTCTGTGTCAACCATTTCAGGCTAGCCGAAATTAGCCCCTATGGTCAATTGGCAAATTTGCGCAAATTTATTTCCTTATTGCGTAATTCGCTTCGCGCTGTCGAGCTTATGGCTTATACATTACGAATAATAGATATTCTTTTATCAGCTAAACGGAGAACAATACAAAGCTAGGCAAAAGATGTCTTTAAGCTATCTGGAATACGCCGGTAAAGAGGGCGTCGATATCGCCTGTCTGAATGAGGATTTTGCCAGCAAAAACCTCAAGCGATACCCGGCTTGATAATCAACTCTGTGGCTGAAGCCACAGAACTCTCATAAATAATGAGCATTTGCGACATGCTCTCCAAAATGCTAAGATAATCGAAGCCGTCGGAAATTGTGATTTTTGTAGAGGATCAATGCGTGGCGAAATCCGAGATGCCTCATGTGGCGGTTTTGGTCGACACGGCGACCGGATGGGGTCGAAGACTGGTTCGCGGCATTATCGATTATAACCGCAGCCATGGATCCTGGTATTTGTGGATCCAGTCGCGAGGTCAGGAGACCCCCATCTCGTTGCCACCAAGGTGGCGCGGCGAGGGCATAATCGCGAGGATCGGCAGTCGCGCCGCCGCGAAAAAAATTGCAACAAACGGCGCGTCGGTTGTAAACATCTCGGCCATCGAGATCAAGGGCGTGGACTTTCCCCGCGTGGCCACCGATCTGTCCGCCGCGGGTCGAATGGGCGCCGAACATCTGTTGGATCGTGGATTCGTTCACTTTGCCTACTACGGATTGAAAAATCAGTCTTTCGTGAATCGGCATTATCGGGGATTCGCCGATGCCGTCTCGGGCGTGTGCAAGGAGTGTGCGTTCTATGGAACCACTAGCGAGTCGGTCTCACGCAAACGTGCCGCATGGAGCAGCCAACAAAAGGGCCTTGTCCGCTGGCTGAAAAAACTTGCAAAGCCTGTGGCGATAGTGGCTTGGACCACAGAATTTGGGCGAGAAATCATTCACGCTTGCCGTCAGGCCGGGATACTGGTGCCCGAACAGGTTGCCGTATTGGCGGCCGATGACGACGATCTTTTGTGCGAGGCGTGTACGCCCTCACTCTCCGGTATCAGGTTGAGTTCGGAACAAATAGGCTACAAAGCCGCGAAATTGCTTGATCGAATGATGCGCGGCCACAAACCGCCAAAAAAATCGATCTTCGTTGCACCAACCGGCATAACTGCCCGACAATCAACGGACACCTTGGCCGTGGACGATGTCGATCTGGCTCGGGCGATTGCCTTCATTCGGGGGCACGCATCAGAGGCGATACAAGTTAGCGACGTGCTCCGCGCCGTTCCGGTGTCGCGCCGATTGCTCGAGCGCCATTTCCAACAACTTCTGGGCCGCAGTCCTGCCCAGGAGATTCGGCGGGTGCGCATGGAACGCGCGAAGCAACTTTTGGCGGAAACCACCATGGTTATACCAGATGTGGCGGCCGCCTCCGGCTTTGGTTCTCCGGAACACTTCGCCAGGGTTTTCAAGTCTCAGGTCGGCCAAACGCCCTTGAAATACCGCTTCTCAATACGCGGTCACTGATGAGAGGCTCGAAGAAGAATGACGGATTAGTGTTCTTCGTGGATGTTCCGGACCATGCGGTAGTTGTCGCATATGCGCATTATTAATGCGCATTTTGTCATTGACGCATTCCTGCTCCGGTGCCGATACTAGATGCAATTATTTCCGCCATCCATCCAAAGGAACCGCCATGAGCAATCTTGAAAAGAAGAATGTGCAGAAGAAAGCTTCCCGCCGCGATTTTTTGAAGACCTCTACCGCCGCGGGCGGCTTGGGGCTAATAAGTGGATTATCGCTGGGGCGTAGTGCCCATGCCGCCGGCAGCGATATCTTGAAGGTTGGGCTTGTCGGCTGCGGTAGTCGAGGCGGCGGCGCGGCGGTCAATGCAATTGACGTCGACAAGGGGGTGCGCCTGGTGGCCTTGGCCGATGCCTTTGCCGATCGACTTCAATTATCGCGAAAGATACTCAAAAAAGTCAGGCCCGATCAAGTGGATGTCGACGACGCGCATTGTTTCGAGGGGTTCGACGGATACAAAGGGCTGATCGCCAGCGGCGTCGATGTTGTGCTCTTGGCCACCCCGCCCCAATTCCGCCCACTGCACATAAAAGCGTGTGTGGACGCCGGTAAACACATCTTTGCCGAGAAACCGGTGGGTGTGGACGCAACCGGCGTACGAAAAGTGATGGCCTATTCCGAGGAAGCCAAGAAGAAAGGCCTGAGCTTCGTTTCGGGCCTATGCTGGCGGTACAATCCTTGCGCGCAAGAGACGATCAAGCGCGTGCATGATGGGGCGATCGGGGATATTGTCGCCGTGCATGCGAACTATCTCACCGGCACACTCTGGGAACGGCCGCGCAAGCCCGACTGGACCGAGATGGAATTCCAGATGCGCAACTGGTACTACTTCACTTGGCTCAGTGGCGACAATAATGTCGAACAGCATGTGCATGGCATCGACAAATGTATCTGGGCATTGGGAGACAAACCACCAACCAAGGCATGGGCCGTCAGCGGCCGGCAAGTGAGAACCGAACCGAAGTTCGGCGACGCCTACGACCATCAAACCGTGATCTATGAGTTTGATGATGGCATGAACATGTACGCCATACACCGTCAACAGGCCGGATGCTACAACGAATACACCGAAACACTGGTGGGAACAAAGGGCTCATGCGAATTGCACAAAGGCATAATCAGGGGCGAAAACAAGTGGCGCTACAAGGCTAAGAATACTCGCAAGGCGCCCGCCTATATGGGTTCCTCGGGCAAGCTCGGTTCCGGGACCTCGGAGTTCAACAACATGCACCAGATCGAGCAGGACGCGTTGTTCAAGTCGATCCGCGCCGGCCGGCCCCTCAACGCCGGCGATTACTTATGCCGAAGTACTATGATTGGAATCATGGGCCGCGCGGCGGGCTACACGGGCAAAAAAGTAACTTGGGATCAGATGAAGCTGTCCAAAGAAGATTTATCCCCCAAACGCTATGCCTTCGACGCCGAACCGCCCGTCATACCCGGCCCGGACGGCCGCTACCCTGTGCCCATGCCGGGGATAACGAAATTCGTGTAGTTCCAGG
>JAFGTN010000520.1 GCA_016934075.1 Pirellulales bacterium | reverse complement strand
GGCACCTTTGGCGACAGATTTCGTGTCGGTCTTGGCTGCCTTCTTGTCTTCGGCAAAGCATGGCAGGGCGGCGGCAGCGGTCGCCGCGGCAACAGAACTGCCGCCGACTTTTAAGAAACGGCGTCTATCGATGCTCCGGTTATCCATTTTTGAACCTTTCGGGGAAAGTCTTCGCAAGATAGGCGACATAATCGTCGTGCATTTTATCGACGGTCGGATGCCCGATATCCACCAGCTTTGTTCGCCGGTTGAACAGTCCCTGATACTGATAGCAAAGCAGTTTGTCGACCAGCGGTGCCTGCATTTCTATCTGTTTGATGAAGCGATCCGACTGGCCCGGAATGCAAGCCCCGCGGCCGTCAGGCAAGCCCTCGAACTTGAACGCTTCGCAATTCGACCATAGCTTAACACCCATATCGCGTAGTGATTTGGCCACATGTTTGAGGCCATTGCAGTTTTGCTCGACAAGCTTCAGAGCCGCATTAGGATCGTTGTTGCGACCGCCGTAGTCCTGCGGCGCCAGGATATCGATTCCGGTCCGTTCTACTTTTCTTGAGAGGCTGCTTAGATCGTGTACTTCTCGTCCGATATTGCCGGGCGATGCCAGAAACGGCACGTCACCGACCGCGGGCCGCATGAACTTCTTCATCAACCGCTCGTAAAGCTCGACATGGTGGTCGTGAAAGTCGATCTCGTAGGAAATATACAGCCCACCGAAACAGGGACGCTTGCCATAGCGGTCGACCAGCGCCTCGGCCACACAGGTGTTGTAGCGGAACCAGCTATCGGGCCATGGTTTCTGCAGATTATGATAGTCGCGTACTTGCGAACAGCGCCCGCGTAAGCCGATGCCGAAGAACATTTTCATGCCCAATCGGTCGGCCTCGTCGACGCACGCGCCCAACGGGTCGGGGCAGCCCATGCGGATCTGCCGGCCGACGGTCTTTTCGTAGCCGGGAAAGGTGGGCCGGCCCCAATAGACGGTCGCGCCACAGATCGCCGTGTCGATGCCAACCGCGTGCATCTGGCGGAACAACGCTCGCCAAGACTCCTCGCCCCAGAACCGGCAAGTGTCGGTCCAGTATTGGGCGTCCCAAGGATTAACGTGCATCATGTCGAAGAAACTGCCCGTTATCAACGGTTCAGTCATGTCATACTTCCTTTGGCATCGAGTACGGCTTGCGATACTTGCGCGTGAGCAGGGCGTTTGCCGCGTCGTTGCCGGGACAGGTTTCGGTTTTAGGATCGAAGTCGATGGTTTGCCCCAAGCGGTAGGCAATGTTGCCCAGGTGGCAAAGTGCCGCGCCGGTGTGACCGTACTTCAGCGGTGCCTTGAGGTCTTCGGTCTTGCGGCTCTTGACGACATCGTAGAAGTTTCGGGCAAGTTCACGGTGCGCGCCGCCGCCCGCCCCCTTTGGGCCGGGTTTGCCACCGATGACGGTTTGATATTCGCCACGAAGGTTGATGACCATGTGGCCCTTCGAGCCGTAGAAAATCACGCCCTCGGAGGTGCCCATCTCTTTGGTTATGTGTAGATTGGATATTTCAAGGGTTGCGACCGTGCCGTCGCCGTAAGTGTAGTTGGTGGTCTGCACGTTTGGCGTTTCGCCTTGGTCATTCCAGACGAAGCGTCCGCCGTGGCTGGATATTTTTACCGGTAGGATTTCCTGCTTGTCGAGCCCTTGGATAAGCAGGTCGTTCATGTGCGGGCCGTTGTTACCGATCTCGCCGTTACCGTATTCCCAATTCCAGTGCCATTCGTAATGAAAGCGGTTGGGATTGAAAGGTCGAACCCTCGCGGGGCCCTGCCAGCCATCGTAATTGACGCCCTTGGGTGCGGGGCAATCGGCCTTGTTGCCGATGCCTTTGCGTGGGTTGTAGATAAAAGCCCGGGCCATGTAGATATCGCCGATCAGTCCTTCGCGCAGCTTCTTGATCCCCTCTTCGCGGCCGGTTTGCATACGCAGATGGGTACCATTTTGCACAACACGGTTGTATTTTTTAGCGGCCGCCATCATCTTCGGCCCTTCGCTGATGCAATATGTTGTGGGTTTTTCCACATAAACGTCCTTGCCCGCCTGGCAGGCCCAGATTGTGGCTAACGCGTGCCAGTGGTTGGGCATGGCGATCACCACGCAGTCGACATCCTTGTCGTCGAACACTCGTCGCATATCGGTCTCGATTTTGGGCTTTCCGCCGGGCACTAGTTTCACGCGATCGGCGAAAAGGTTCTCGTCGATATCGCAGAGCGTCACGATTTGCACGCCCGGCGTGGCCGTTTGATAGGCGATGTGGTTTCGACCCTGGCTACGGATGCCGATGATCGCCGTATTTATGCGTTCATTTGCACCCAGCTTGGGTGTTGTGGCTTTCTTCTCGGCTGCTCGCGCCAGTCCGCCGGCCATGGCCAGCGTGCCCGCGGCGGCCGTGGTTTTGATAAATCCACGGCGGTTGATGTTGTTTGGCATTTTTTATTTCCATTGAGAAGTTAACTAAAGTCGGTTATATATGAATGCTGTTGAGATTTTTGTGTGCCACTGCTGGCTTGTCTAGCAGTGCTTTTACAAAACATACACTCTGCACTGCTGGACAATCCAGCAGTGGCACCCAGCGTTGACTCTGACTCCCTTCGCTTGCGCTTCGGGTTAGTATCTGACAACTCATATCTGAAGTCTGTCGTCTGAAATCTGTAGTCTTATTTCCCCTTCAAAAACTCCACCGGCAACAGCGGACATCCCGGTTTGGGTTCGACGAGCAAAAAGGCCTCGGCATATTTTACACCGCACTGCTTGCCGCGTTGGATTTGCATGTTGTCGTGCACGGCCCACAGGTCTTCGGGGTTCTGGCTTTTGAGGCAATCGATGGCTTGTTTTTTTGTTTTGTAAACCGGGCCGACGTCGAGGTACAGATTGGGGCGGAATCCGATCGACTGTAAGGCATCACGGTCGGTGAAGGTGTTGACTTCGTAGTAGTAAAGGTTCCAACTCTTACTGCGATCAGGGTCTTTTGGGCCTTCGTCGCGGCCCAGGTGGTCGTATGCCATCCAGGTTGACATACCCACGACCTGATGGTTGGGATGCGTGTCGAGCGGCCAATGAGCCACAACGATGTCGGGCTGTATTTTATGCAGCCAATCGTGAATTTCCGAAAGTGTTTTTTTGCTGGCGAAAGGCGTCTCCAATTCGGCGTGGTCGTAAGGGAAAAAGTGCGGTTTCGCGCCCAGGATCTTGCACGCAGCGCTCGATTCGGCGCGGCGGACCGTATCTTCCGGGCGACCGTTGTATTTGCGATTCCCACGGAAGGTTGTTGCGTATGCCGAGATAACCTCGTGGCCTTGGTCGGCCAGTTTTCGCATCAGTCCGCCGGCACCAAGTTCGCTATCGTCGCAATGCGCCCCGAAAAAAACGATTTTCAGCTTTTTCCCGGCAGGCTTTTTATTCAGCGCTTTTTTTTTGCGGCTGTTCTGGCTTTGACCTCCGCTTTGGCCTTGTCCAACACATCGTCGAGCTTAACCGGGACACCGCCATTGGCCTTCGACTCGTCAGCGGCCGACATGAAGGCGAACAGTTCTAGCGTTTCTTCCGGCGGGACCGGCGCCTTGCCGGTTTTGAAGAATTTGACGATCTCGCGCAGCAACATGGGATAGCCGCCGTCGTGGCCGTCCATGTGGTTGCCCTTGCTGCCGAAGACGAGGAATCCGGCTTTGCCATATGGACGGTGACCGCGGAAGATGCCGATGCGGCCGTCTTTCCATTGGCCCACGGCCACATCGGCCGCGTCGCTACTGGTCCGTGCCACCGTCTCGCAACCGGTTCCCATCAAGGTAAATAGCGTTTCGACCGTATGGATGCCGTACCAGTAGAAGTCGGGATGGTGTGGTTCAATAGTGCAAGGTCCAAAAGCGATACAACCGATTACGTCGCCAACCTTGCCTTTTTTTACGGCCTGCACTCCTTCGGTAAAACGCCAGGTGGAAGAAGTCCAGCAGGGCACGCCGCTGGCTTTGGCGAGTTGGAAGATTTCCACGGCGTCGGCCAGGCTGCCGGCGACCGGCTTGTCGATAAAGACAGACTTGCCAGCGGCGAAGACAGGTCGGGCTTGTTCGAGGTGCGGGCGACCATCGACGCTCTCCAGGAGTATTCCATCTACCTTTTTGCAAAGTTCTTCGATGCTGTCGACAATCTCGACGCCGTGCTTCTCTTTGAGCTCATTGGTGAACTTGTCGAGCCGGTTGGCCGAGTCGGGGATGTCGGGCGAGCCGCCGCGATAGGCCGCCACCACTTTGCAACCGGTTTTGTTGGCCGGATCGTTAAAATATTTTGTGAAATGTATTACGTGCGAGGTGTCCAGACCGATAATACCCAGCCGAAAGGGCTTATCGTCGGCAAAACTTCCAGTTGCGCTTGCCGCTACACCCAAACCAACCAGGCAAAACGTGCGTATTCTATTCCAGTTCATCATTCGGGGCTCCCGTTCAGAAATTGTGTGAAGGTGATTTCATAAGTCAGTTAAACCACCGAAACTGCGGGGAATTTTATCGGTGTAAAATGGTCGGAAAACCAAAGGCAGGAACATTTCTTAAGCTACACGTAAATCCCCCCGTATGCAACCCCCTTGTGCGGTAAATCCAGCAAGCTCATGGATATCGATAGATATAGTAGCGGCGTAGGCCGGGGCATGACCCGGCGATTTCGCTGTTCTGTGTTGGAGCATGTATTTTGAAGGGATATCGGTTGCCGTGTGGCACGCCCAGAATGGGCGTGGGGGGGGGATATGTATGCAATAGCTAGCGTCTATTACGCCCATTCCGGGCGTGCCACATACCGCGGATTATTCCGGCAAACATTCCGCGTTGCGGCGGATGCTTCTTCGATATTTTGCTGCACGGATACGGCGTTGTAAGAGGCCCACACGTTTTTCCGGCTGCAAACCGAAATCCGTCAACTCCAGGATGCTGCGGTTGACGATACGGCCTTTCTGGTCGACTTGTTTCGAACTGTGACGGATTGTGCCGCCGGGGATCTCTGGAGACATATATGCCAGCGTGGTAGTTATGCCGCCGCCGGCTTGTTTTCGCACAACCCGATAATGGGCCGCCGACCGGATCTGGTCAAGAATCTCGCAGGGCATATTCAGAGCGTCGACCTCTACCGTCAATGTGCTCAGGTTTGTCTTTTTGGACAGATTCGTGGTTTCGCT
>JAFGTN010000519.1 GCA_016934075.1 Pirellulales bacterium | reverse complement strand
CCGGTGCCGCAGTTCATGCCCCAGGCGACCGGCGCGGGGCAGTTGTTGGGCAACGGTGCCAGCATCCGCTCCAGCGGCTCGCCGGAAACCGATTCGACAAAGCTCGGTTCGACATCCGTGGATTTTTCGCTGGGCAATTCACCACCGGTCGATTCGCCCGGTCCCAGTACGACGAAAGAAAGCACGTATGGCACCTGTGGCGTTTTTCGCATTGCGGCCGCGCATCGTTCCAGGGCGACGCGTGTGGGCTGGGTTTCGAACATGATGAAATCGGCGCCGCCGTCGACCAGCGCCGCCACTTGTTCGAGGATCATTCCTTCGATTCGATCTTCGAACTGCGGCTGCGAGGGCATGGGGCCGATGGAACCGGCCACGTAGATCGGTCGGTCGGCTTCGTCGGCTACCTGGCGTGCGATTTGAGCACCGCCGCGAACGATGGCCTCAAGTTGTTCGGCAAGCCCAAACTTGGCCAACTCGACGCGATTGGCCCCGAATGTGTTGGTTGTGAGCACATCGGCTCCGGCGTCACGATAATCGGAGTGGATCTTGCGAATCAGTTTGGCGTCGGTCAGACAAAGCTCGTCGAAACAGCGGTTAGTGAACACGTGGTGCCGATAGAGTTCGGTGCCCATGGCCCCGTCGAAGACCAGGATCTTTTTGGCGATGGCCCCAGCAAAGTCGGCAGACTCTCGTGGATTTGTATTGTTATCCGTCATAATTGCGGTTTATGGTTGGTTTTTTGAAGAAGTTTGGTTTCGTCTCCCCGAATTATTCATGAATAATCCGTTCTAGGGCAAAACAGATATTGATCCCGGGTAATAGTACCCGACGTTTTCTCAAAGCGAAAGGGTGTTTACAACAGTTCCAATAGTGTTTAATGGTCGGTTCAGTTTGAGATATTCTCTAAATGCTTTAATAATATACATTACCGAAATCCCCCCTGGTCAGGGAAAGCGAATGATTGTATGATGAAGTTCTCGGTTATTATAGGAGATAAATATCGGAGTTTTCATTATTTTGATGTTCGAATTTTGCGGTTTACAATATGGCATCCTCCAACGCTACTATTACTACAAAAGATACTATCGGGGCAAAGGCAAATGCCATTGAGCTGGATGACTATGTTCCCGCAGCCCTGAAGTCTCTTGAAAATTTGCAAACGGCAATCCCATTATTGGCGAAAGATTCCAAATCCCTTGAGGAAATTAAGGCGGCTGTGGGTGAAGTGCCAACAGTGCACGATCTTTTTTTGGGTGATGCTCGAAAGATGCCGGAACTATCTCCCAAGTCGGTTCATCTGGTATTGACATCACCACCTTATTGGGTCCTAAAAAAATATCGTGATACTGAAGGACAAATGGGGCATATAGAAGATTACGACCAATTTCTGGCCGATCTTGATGAAGTGTGGAAACGGTGTTATGACTCGTTAGTGCCGGGCGGTCGCTTAGTTTGTGTTGTGGGTGATGTGTGCCTATCTCGGAGAAAGAATGGCGGTAGACACACTGTTGTTCCACTGCATGCTGCTATTCAGGAACGTTGTCGTCATATCGGTTACGACAACCTTGCGCCTATCATTTGGCATAAGATTTCTAATGCCGTTTACGAAGTAGCCGGCGGTTCCAGCTTTCTTGGAAAACCTTTTGAACCAAATTCTGTAATAAAAAACGATATCGAATTTATCTTGCTTGAACGCAAGCCGGGCGGGTACAGAAAACCGACCTCTGCCGCGAGAATTCTCAGCGTGATATCAGGCGAAAATCATCAGAAATGGTTTCAGCAAATCTGGACGGGTTTAACCGGCGCTTCTACAAAACAACATCCGGCTCCTTTCCCGGTCGAGTTGGCCGAGAGACTGATTCAGATGTTTAGTTTTGTCGGTGATACGGTTTTAGATCCTTTCTTGGGAACCGGAACGACTTCGGTTGCAGCCGCGCAGTGCGGACGCAACAGCATTGGATACGAGATCGATGAAAAGTATTTGCATCTTGCTACCGAAAGGATGAGTGAATTGGAAGAAGATTTTTTCCGTACAACATCGACAAGGGTGCATGGAAGACAGAATGCAAGATCTGGAAAAAAGAGTTAGCAAGGCCATTCGCCATTTCTGGGCAACACGAAACCTTCAGGCATTGAATCAAGGGAGTGGTGGCGGTCAAAAAGACCGGGGTGCTCGCAGTGCGGTTACCGGTGGGGCCCACATGGATGGCTTCGTAAAACTTACCAGACAATTGCTAATCGAAGCCGGTGTTCCAAAATCAGCAATATTTGCCAGCAAGAAGTTGGATCTTCCCGGCTTTTTCAGACCGGAAAAGAAATGGGATTTGTTGGTCGTGCCTGACGGTCAACTACTTGCTTGTATAGAATTCAAGTCTCAGGTAGGTCCATCGTTCGGAAACAACTTTAATAATCGCACTGAGGAATCACTGGGAAACGCCACTGATCTTTGGACGGCCTATAGAGAGGGAGCATTCCAACCTTCAAAAAAACCTTGGCTCGGATATGTGATGATGCTGGAAGATGCTCCAGGTTCTTCGCGCCCGGTGAAGGTTAAAGAGTCTCACTTCAATGTTTTCAAAGAGTTTCGAGAAGCATCATACGCAAAGCGATATGAAATTCTTCTAACAAAACTACTTCGTGAGAGACTCTATGATGGAGCGTGTTTGCTGATGTCGACTTCCTCTGAAGGGAAACGCGGCAAATATCATGAGCCTAGTGAAGAGTTGGCTTTCTCGGCTTTCGCGATATCTTTGGCCGCACAGGGTGCTGCTTTTTCAAAACATCGCTCGAAATGAACGTTCCCCCCTTCTGAACGCCTTGCAAACCCGACGAATCTGGTCAATAATGGGGGGATGGGTAGGAAACACAAGCCGCTGGATACGCGGATCGAGATTGTCACGCCGGAAAATATCGGCTTCCAGTATCGGATTGCCGGGCCGTTTCGGCGTCTGCCTGCATATTTGATCGATGTGGTCATCCGTTTTGGAATTATGGGTGTCGCTCTGATCGTGTTTTTAATTGTGTTTGGCATGGCGCAAATTATGGGTGTGGGCTGGGGCTTGTGGCTGCTGTTGCTCTTTCTTATGGATTGGTTCTATGGCGGCTTTTTCGAGACGATCTGGAACGGTCAAACACCGGGCAAAAGGATGATGCAAATCCGCGTTTTGTCGTCGGACGGCCAGGCCATCAACGCCTTGCAGGCCGTTTTGCGAAACGTGTTACGGGCGGCCGATGTTTTGCCGTTTGGATATCTGTTGGGGCTGTTGACGGCATCGATGAACGACCGCTTCCAACGACTGGGTGACTTGGCTTGCGGGACGATGGTGGTGATCGAAGAGCGACAATGGTTGGGAGGCGTGGCTCAAGTGCAGGATCCTCTGGTCCATCGTTTGGCGGCCGAGATTCCGATCAGTTTCCAGCCGGATAGAGCTCTTGCGCAAACCCTGGCGGCCTATGTGGGGCGTCGACTGAATTTTCCACCCGT
>JAFGTN010000518.1 GCA_016934075.1 Pirellulales bacterium | reverse complement strand
CTCGTACCACATTTCACGCGCCTTGACGTAATCGTTGTCGTCGATGCAGGTGTGTACGAACTTCGACCATCGCTCGGGATTGAAGTTCGCCGTGCCCGACACCCAGCCCGTGGCGCCAAAAGCGAAAGCCCCCATGGCGTTGTTGTCGTGGCCGTAGAAGACGTGCAGTTTATCGCCCACTCGCATTTTCAGCCGGGCAAGATTGTAGGGATCGGAGTCGGCATCCTTGAGGTACTGGATTATGCCTTCATTAGCCAATCGCTCAAGCAATTCAACACTGAGTTGCACACCGGTTACCGGGGGATTGTTGTAGATCATAATCGGGATCGATACGGCTTCACGCAACGCCTTGAAATGGGCGTAAAGTTCACGTTGTGTATGTACCTGGTACCAGGGACTGATGACCAGCAGTCCGTCGTATCCCAGGTCTTCGGCGAAGCGGCTGCGCTCGATCGTCTCGGCGGTCGACATGCCGGCCCCGCCGGCCAGCAACGGCACACGGCCCGCGGCGGCCTCCTTGGTAACAACCAGCACATTTTCCCATTCTCCGCGCGTGAGGTTCATAAACTCGCCGGTGCTGCTACCGCCGCAGAGTCCATCGCTACCGCCTTTGATCATGAAATCTACATGGTCACCCAACCCCTGCTGGTCGACATTGCCTTGCTCGTCGAAAGGTGTAATCAATGGCGGGAATAATCCACGAAACTCGATCATATTAAGGGTTCCTTAGGTTTTTATGTTTTCAAATTCGATTGTTTGAGTTCAGTTTTCCGTACAGCCCTCAGACCACCATCGCCTTGCCAACTAAAGGACAGAAATTGTGATGCGAACTTCCAGCTTAGTCCGTACAGCCAAGGTGACCGCACGACAAATCGACAAGCTGTTCTGAAGTCGCCCAGAAAGACTCTTCTACGAACAATGACGTGTTCGCAAATACATGATATTGCTTTCCGGTCACGGTATCTCAATTCCATCATATCCAGCATAAAACTCTGTACAATAAGAGAAATCTCATGCGGATAGATTGACTTATTCCCGCGCGCGTTTTAGCATAGAATGTAGCCGAGGCCCCCCATGAACATATCTACCACCAACCTGACCCCCATGAAAGCCGTCACGCAGATGCGCGCGGTTTTCGATGGTTTCGCGGCTCGATACGCGGCGGCCCGGGTTGCTCGTGGTGCTGATCCCAGGGCTTTGCTCAAAGTCTTCGCCGAGATGCAACAGTCGGTGCAAGACGACGAACATTTCGCCGAACTCGACAGAAAACTACATTACACGATCGCCGAACTGGCCGACGTGCGCGGCTTGACCGACGTTTGGCAGGTCGTCACTCGCGAACAGGACGCCTTTCGCCGCGCAACCCTGCGCGAATGCTGGCCCGACATGAACGTGCTGTTCGAAGCACATCGGCGAATCGTCGACGCCATTTGTGCGGGCGATCCAATTACCGCCGAGGAAGCGGCCCAGGCCCATTTCGACGCGCTCTGGTACCGGCTGGCCGACCTTACCAATGATCCGTCCTTGCCCGACGATCCACTGGCCCGAGCTTGCACCTACCTGGCCTTCCACCTGCACGAACCGATCCGGCTGACGTTTCTGGCCCAATATATCGCCAAGCTAAGCCCCGGCCACCTGGCGCGGCTCTTCCGCGAGGGACACGGCAAGAGTTTTACCGAATACCTGCGTGATCTACGCATGCAACGGGCCATCAAGATGCTGATCCACACGCGGCGCCCCATCAGCCAGATCGCCACATCTGTCGGCTACCTCGATTGTTCGCGATTCTCACGGCACTTTTCCAAAAAGTACGGTCTCTCTCCCCGCGCTTATCGCAAACGTTTTAGCGGTGAAGCGAGCAAGGCGTAATAGACTTGTAAAGGTACGAAGGTCATCCGATGCATATCCCAGAATGAACCCCCGTTTGCGGGGGTTACATGACAAAACCGCTTTGGGCGTGAGTTGTTCAATCGAGCGAGCAGCGGAGCAATTATTACTTACTGTAGTCTATTATGCATAAGTAAAAGAACTAGATCGCGACCCAGACAGGTTGAATAAATCCGTGAATCCAGTCATAGTTAAGGATTCAGGCGGGATGGATGTGTTGTGATCGCGACCGCCTGGAATTGACTTTGGTTCGCGTCGTACCAAGACAGTCCGACGCCGACCCCATTGAAAAGCGGCGAGGCGCCCCCTTTCCGCAAAGGGATTTTGCAGTGCAACGGTTTATGCTTCGGTCCAAAATTCATCGGGCTACGCTAACCCAAACGGACCTGAATTACGAGGGTAGCATTACCGTCGACCGGGATTTGCTCGAGGCGGCCGAAATGCTGTCCGGCGAGCAGGTCCACGTGCTTAACCTCAACAACGGCGAGCGGTTGGTAACCTACACCATCGAAGGTCCGGCCGGCTCCGGCATGATGTTATTGAACGGCCCCGCCGCAAGGCTGGGCGTACCCGGAGATCTGATTATCGTCATCTCCTACGGGCTGACCACCGACGAAGAAGCACGAAACATACACACCAAGGTGGTACACGTCGACGAGAATAACCGGATTATCAAGATCGACGGTTAGCAGTATTACTATCCAGATTTGACTTCTCGGAAAACGGCATAGATATCTTGTGCGCCGTGAACAATCTGCACAATTTCGACGCCGTGTTTTTTGAGGCGATAGAGAATGACGAACGGCCTGACTACGAATGATCGTAGATTATCAGCAAGATCGTTGCATGCCGCGGGCTTGAATATCGTCGAAGAAATCTCGTAAGGCTTCGTCATCATCTAGTTGGATGCCCTCGCCACGATCTAGACGTTCGAGTCGTGTCTTGAGCTTTTCCTTAAACCGCACCAGATGATCGTCACGTTCTCGAAGCAGCCGCACCGCTTCTAGCAACATTTCATCTTCGCTTTGGTAATTACCCGTCGCAAGTCCTTCGTGCAATAACTGCTGAAGTTCAGGCGGAAATGGATAGCTCATGGCCTAATAACCTCCGAAATGTATTGCCCAATTCATGATATCGTGTTAGACAAAAGCAGTCAACATAATGCCACCCCTCCGGCTTGGAATATTATATGGAAATATTCCAGCCTACGGCGAATCTTTTTCCGCCATAGCCAACCGATCCCCGATAGGCGGATGGCTATGGAAGAGCAGCACTTCCAGACGTGGCGGGGTGGGATTGTCTTTGTTGAGCTTGGCCAACTTCCTGAAGGCCGAGATGAACGCATCTTTAAGACCGGTGCGGTCCAGCGCGTACTGGTCGCATTGCCGTTCGTAGTGACGCGAGACGGCGTTCTGCAACGGCTCGATCACATTCGAAAGCAAGGTTATCGTCAACATCACCAGCGGCAGTGTATAGATGGGCAGTTGGGCGTAGTCGAACGACTCTCCGCCTTGCGAAACCCAGGCCCTCAGAATCAGATCGCATACCCAAAACCAGACCGCGCTGTAGACCAAGCCGGCCAGGATCAGCTTGCGAATGTGATGAAACACGTGGTGGCCGATCTCATGGGCGAAAATGACTTCGATCTCATCAAGCGAAAAGTTGCTGATTACCGTGTCGCCCAAGAGCACGCGTCGTGTGTGGCCCATCCCGGCCAGCATGGCGTTGGCCTTGCTGGTTTCTTCGCTTAAGTCCATGCGGTAAACACCCTCGATCGACAAGCCCGTGCCTTCACTTAAACGGGCCAGGCGGTCGGTCAGCTCGGGCATATCCAACCGCTCGATCTTATAAAACAGCGGCATAATCAGCACGGGGGCCAATTGCCCAAGAAGAATACTAACCGCGAAGAAAGCACCGGCCGCCACCATCCACCAGTACTGACCGGTCAACCAGATAACCCAATACAACCCGATGAACATCACCAGCCCGAAAACCACAGCAATGGCATTACGTTTCAGATAACGCACCAGCCAACCGCCGAACGTCTGATTGCTCAAGCCGAAACGGTGCTCGAGAATATGTCCGGAGTACAGCGAGACAGGAAACGATACAGCGACATGTAGGCCAATCACTATCAAAAACATCATTGCCAGACGCAACGTCCAGATTTTGCTCAAAACCGGGCAGGTATTAAGCCAATCCTCCAACGGACAGGCGAAAACGAAGGCCATAACCGAGAGGTAGGCGATGTCTATGCCACGGTCCAAGAGGTCGCAGGCCAGCCCCTTGCGGCCGTAGTCGCGGGCTTCATCCAATTGCCCGGCGGTCATGCCGGCCGATTGTGAAGATGTTTCGCTCGCCGCTTGGGGCGACTCTGGTTCCGGTTGTGACGAAAACTCGGGTTTTTGCGGTTCGGACGTGTCGGTCAAGGGACTTTACCTCGCGGATCGGAATAGCGAAACCGGTTTTCGACCAATTATAGGTTTTTTTAAATACAAGAGTTTTGTAGGGTGCGTCCGCGACGCACCAAATAGTATCGCGGTGCGTCGCGGACGCACCCTACACCTGGTCTACCCATTACGGATCTACTCGGCCAGCATCTT
>JAFGTN010000007.1 GCA_016934075.1 Pirellulales bacterium | reverse complement strand
TGCGGCGTTTAGATATAATTTGCCGGCTGCGCCGCCAATTTATATCTAAGTGCCCTTGACTCGCAATTTTGCAAAAGTCCAGTTATACTTCAAATACTCCGCAACCGCGGTAAGATCTCCAGCGTATAGGCCAGGTTCCAGGCTACATTGTCGGGTGGCTTGGGATGCGAGCGGCCCGTCACACGAAAATATCCGGCCGATTTCGAACTGAGATTCTCGGCGGTGATGTTTTCCAACAACCATTCACGTGCCGCCTGTGCCTTGGGGCGATAGCGGGCGATATCTTTTTCGCCGAGATAACCCGCGTCGCGTACCCTCAGGTAGGACATAATGGCGCCGGCCGTCATTCCCAACCACTTGTCGTCGCGACCCGACATGCCGCAAGCGCCATCGTCGAACTGGCATGCATCGAACTGCCATTTCATAGACGCGACACATTTTTCGGCGATACCGGACAGCATGTCTTTTTTGTCCGTGAATTTCGCCAGACGGGTCAGATAAGAGATAGCGATAATCGATGTATACCCCCAGGCGATTTCGCGAGAGCTGACGTCGCTGAAATGTTCGAAACGGTCCTGAGTCGTGGGAGCCACCACCCATGTGCCCAACTTCGAAGACCATACGCCCTGGTACGTGCCCGGGCGGACCTCGCTGAGGAAATATTTTGCCAACGCTTCGGCGGAATCCAGAACCTCCGGACGTTTCTTAACTTCCAAGTAGGCGACCAGCCCGTTGCCGGCGTCGGCATTGTCGCACGAATTTCCGGCGTCGGGCATCTTTCCGCCGGGATAGCCGTTGCGATAATAGCTGCCCTTATCCCATACGAACGGTTTCATCCACTCGAACAGCGCCGCCGCCTTGTCGTCGAAATCGATAACTTTGGGATTGTTACGCTTGATTTCCCGGTACATTACCATCCCCAAACCGAAATGCGGCGGATGGAAGTTGGCCGTATTGCACAAACATCCAAGGTAAAAAACGGCCATACGATCGGCGGCCGCCCGATATTCCTCGATGCCGGTAGCTCGATAGGCCTCGTTCAGGCCGATAACCAGGCGAGGATAGCTGTTCCGTTTAGACGCCCAGGTGGCCCAACGAGTACGACGCGGATCGAGCCGCCCGACGTCCATCTGCCACTCGACGAATAGGTCGGCGAGAAGACGTATCTGCGGCAAGACCATATTATCCTTTGCAGGTTTTCCAGTCCGCAAAGTTCCATCGGATTCGGCTGCACGCAAAGCAGCAACATAAGCAGCGTTGAACAAACCAGCACTGACTGTAATGCTGTTTCCCAAAAATTGCCGCCTTTTCATATTGCTCATTTTTACATCTCGTTTTACAGCACAAAAATCTCAAATCCATAAAACGGTATTGGGAACACTAATTCCAACTGATTGACGCTAATATTGGAGGATTTAGGTTATTGTGAAATCATAGTGTCATAAATTTTTCATCACGAAATATCGAAAGGACGAAAGCGCGAAAGGTTTCTTGTTATGTGGTGGTCATGGTAATGTAGGGTGGGCCGAGCGACGCGAGCCCCACCAACGTTAACAATTCATCTGGTGGGATTCGCTTTGCTCGGCCCACCCTACAATTACTTTTTCCTCCCCTGCTTCCTCTCGGGCCAGGTTGGGCCTTCGGCTTTTACCTGGGTGTGTAGGTGCGTGAGGTCGGCTTTCATCTTATTCAGGCGCTGGGGCTCTTTTTGGGCCAGGTCGTTCTTCTCGCTGATATCTTTCTTGATATTGTACAGTTCGAATTTTTTCAAATCGGCGTCGGCTAGGAGTTTCCAATCGCCATCGCGCATTGCCACCTTGGCCCAGCCCAGGGCACGGTCGTATTGCCAGTAGAGGGGCGTTTTGCGCTTGACGGGCTTGCCTTCGAAGATGGGCAGGATGCTGCTGCCGTCGATGGCACGGTCGGCTGGCTGCCGGATGCCGACGATATCGCATAGCGTGGGCAGGACGTCGAGTCCGCAGATCGGTTCGCTGCAAACCTGCCCTGGCCTGGTGTGGCCGGGCCAGCGGATGATGCCGGGCACGCGGATGCCACCCTCGTACATCCAGAGCTTCATGCCCCGTAAATCGCCCGGCGTGCCATGCGATCGCCAGGCTGACTTGTAGCGGCTGAGCGTTTCAGGGCCGTTATCGCTGGTGAAGATGACCATAGTGTTGTCGCGAAGTTTCTGCTTGTCCAGTACCTTCATCAGACGGCCAACTTGCGAGTCCATCTGTGTGACGTTGCCGTAGTAGAGCGCCTCGCCCCGTTTTTTGGCTTGCGGGTAGAGCTTGGTGTATTTTTCGGGCGCGGCAATGGGCTCGTGCGGCTCGTGATACCAGACGAACAAGCAGAAGGGCCGCGAACGATCGCGGATGTTTTTCAGCCAGTTGATGGCTTCATCGGCAACGATCTTGCTGGAGTAGCCGTGCGAGAGCCCGACTTTCTCACCGTTGCGGACGAAGTTGACCGGGTTGAAGTGGCTGGGAATGGCGTTATTCTGCGTGGAGAACCAGTGCGCAAAACCATGATCTAGCGGTTGCGGTTGTTCGGGCGAATTGAACTTGCCGTTACAATGCCACTTGCCTACGTGGCAGGTATCGTATCCTGCCTGCTTGAGCAGTGTGGCGATAGTGACTTCGCTACGCTGCATGTGCATTGGTGAACCTTCGGGAATCCAGTCGTACACACCCAGCCGGTTGGGCGTCCGCCCGGTGAGCATACCTGCCCGCGACGGCGAACAGACGGGCGCTGAGGCATAGCAATCGGTCAACCTCATCCCTTCGGAGGCCAACTTGTCGATGTTGGGTGTTTTGATGGTCTTGTTACCGAAACAAGCCGGATCGCCGTATCCCAAGTCGTCACAAAGGATGACCAAAATATTCGGTGGGCTGCCGTTATCCGCGCTTCCCGTGCAACTATCGGCCCACGATAACGAGCACATGCAAAAGGCGACAAACATTAACGCCGTTAATGCGTATCGCATAGTAGACGTGTAACGATAATTGACAATTATCGCTTTGATGACATCAAGTGACATTGGAACACCTCCAGTGGGATTAGAATTTCTGGCAAAGCCTGGCACTGCAAGGCCGGGATTCAGTATGAATGACGGGAGATCGCAAGTCAACATGCCCGTTCACAGATAACAAAAAAGAGGTTCTTGTGATATTTTAGCGGATGATTAAAGGATAGATTGTTAGCTGCTTTAAAACACAAAAAAGCCTTGAAAAAAGTCCATTATAGAGTTATGAAACCGGTTCTAGTATAATATGCACGAAGGAGGCCAAATGATGATGCGATCGTCTGTCTACATATTGGCGTTACCGGCCGCGATACTCGGTATATTTCTCGGCGTATTACCAACCAACGTGGTCGGTGAACCTTGCCTGCGCATTGGTTTTTCGCGAGCGGATAGAGCTTCCATATCTTACCTGAGTTGGGATACCGAAGATGGCAGCCGTGCGGATCAGAATCTCCTGCGTCCAAAGTGCGAGATAGGCCTGAGAGTGCACCTCGACGGCCAATGGCGATCGGCCGCTGATCTTCCCACGACAGGCAAAACGGCAGGAGACCGCGAGTGCCAATACAAAATTCACACCGGCCCCGAGACTATTCTCCGCTGGCATGTCACGGCAGACAAAGATCGCTTGTCCATGTCCGTTTCCGCCCATGGTAAAGACGTCGCCAGAATCGAGGCGGTGGAGCTCGTATTCCCTTTCGATCCACAGAAAACACCCACGACCGTGATTCCCAGCGCCCGCAACGCCGACGGAAGCTTGCGTCTGCCGGCGATTATCAACGCTCCCGATTTCGGCCAGATGCTGCTGACGGACGGTTGCAAAGAGCATCTGACGGCACGCCTGCTAGGCAGCCGCCAACATAAAACCGTCGATCTGATTATCGTTCTACCTGATCTGCGAACCGAAAAGCCCTGCAAGCTGAAACTCTCACCGCTTTATCTGCCTGCACCGAATGGCCTGCGCGATAAGTCGATGTGGAAAATGGCTCGTCGCGGCTGGTTCGGAGCCTTTCAGCCCAACGCTCGCTGGGGAACGCCCTCACAAGGCCGACTCTACGGAGCGCCGGCCGGAGTGCTGGCCAACAACGTTATCAGCGACCCGGCAAGTTGTTCACTATGGTTCTATGCCGACCAGGCCCTATGGACGCCGCGTCTCGCGCCGGACATTTCGATCATGAACCTGGTTCGCGACACCATCGACTGGTGGCTGTCCGAACGCATGCTACCCAGCGGCGAAATGATCTGCTATTGGAACAAAACCGACTTCCTCGACGCCAATGCCGGTCCCATCATTGCTGCTTGGGACTATGTCGAAGCCACAGGCGACACAGAGTGGCTAGCAAACCATATCGAGAAATTGGAAAAGCTGGCCGAGTTCCTCGCACAACGGGATATCGACGGCGATGGACTAGTCGAAGCCAAACAGAGCGGGAATCACGGCACACTCGTCCAACCCAAACGTTCCTCGTGTTGGTGGGACGCCGTCAACTACGGCCACAAGTGTGGATACTCAAATGCACTCATCTACCGAGCCTGGCGATGCCTGGCCGACCTGGAAGCAAAATTACACCGCGGCTCGCGGCAAGCCCGCTATAAGAAACTGGCTGACCGGCTCAAGGCCGTATATACAAAAATACTTTTCAATCCTGACAGCGGTTGGCTTGCCGGGTGGAAAAGCGCGGACGGCATGCTGCACGACTACGGCCTGACCGCGGTAAACGGGATGGCTATCGAGTACGGGCTGGTGGAGCCGCAACAGGGACGCGAGATACTTTCAAGGCTGCGCAACAAAATGCAAGAAGCCGGATTCAAACGCTACGACCTGGGTGTGCCCTCGTCGCTGCTGCCCGTCAGTCGCGCCGACTATTTATTGCCGGACGCCATAGGCTGCCCAAAACACGAAGACGGAAGCGACACATTCGGCCAGTACATGAACGGCGGTATCTCGGCCGGTCAGGTTCTGCATTTCCTGGCCGCGCACTACGTCGTGGGCGAAGGAGATAAGGCCGACGCCATACTGCGGGCAATGCTCGGCCGCCAGCAACAGGGCCTGTTCCAAAACGGCATGACCGACGCTGCTCTACGGGGCATCGATTGGACCGACTGGAATGGCAATCCAACCGGCTACGAAGGCTACCTGGCCGACAGTTTTCGTTTTCTTCAGGCAGTCCTGCTCCGCGAGCCGGCGTTTCGCCAGCGGCTCTACCGGCCGTTAAGCGGAGATCAATAAATCACTTTTCGGTTATCAAACAGGGGTGGCTGGGGCAAAGCGCAGCGGTGCCCCAGATAGCAGACTACAGAATAATCACTGGACTTTTCCATCGGATTCATCTATCATCCGCTCGATCGCCGTTTCCTGTTCGGACGTTAACGGCACGAAAGGCGATGTAACTGTACTGCCGCGAATGATACCCAAGTGTTTCAAGGCATGCTTCTGCGCGGTTGGCCAAAGCGGCCAGTCCTTGCCACCGTAAATTGCGTAAAGCGATAAGAGGTCTGCCTGTAGCTTGTCCGCCAGTTCGCATTCTTTCCGCCCGGCGGCCTCAAAGGTACGGACGCATAAACCCGGAGCCAGCGAGGCAATGCCCGATATGACGCCGGAAGCTCCCACCGACGCGGCAAAAGCAATGTCACTTACATTTCCATTTAATACGGGTTGGCGCGGTTCGTACGCCCGCACGCAACGCGTAAACACATCACGGTCGGGCGCACTATATTTCAAGGCCACAACATTTTCAAGTTCGAGAAACCGCCCGAATTCCTCGACGGAATGCGAAACTCCGCCGACCGATGGATTTTCGTAAAAACACACGGGCCGAGTCGAAAAGCGTGCCACTGCCTCGACCAGCCTAAAGGTTTCTTCTCGCATCCGCGCGGGAAAACCATAGCGGCCGGTTACCACAATCACGTCGGCCCCCGCCTCGACCATGCGGCAGGTGTTTTCGAGGACTCGGGCGGTGGAGGTATCCGAGGCGTTGGCCAGGACGGGCACGCGACCGTCAACCGCCTTAACCGTCGCGCTTACAAGAGCCGTCCTTTGAGAATCGCGTAGTGCGATCCCTTCCCCCATGGTACCGCCCACGAAAATTCCGCTGATCCGCGATCCAATAAGTCGCTCGACGAGCCGTTCGACTCCCTCGACATCAATTGTCTCATCTTCGTTTAAGGGCGTTACCATGGCCGCCATAACACCGGCCAAAGAACATTCCATCTTCTTTCTCCTATTACTGGACTTTTGTAAAAGTCCACCTATTATTTCGATAATCCCAATAATCGCTTATTAATTCTTGCGACTTCGCTCGTATCGCCTTGCGAATATCCCTCGCGCCGGGCCGCATGGAAGAGTTCCAATCCCGTCTCCAATAAAGGTGACTGGGCATTTTGCTCGGTGAACAATCGCTTAACATATGTGAGATCCTTGATGGCCAGCTCCATCTGAAAACCGACCTCGTAGCGGTCATGAAGGATACGCGGTGCCATAACCTGAAAAATCGCGGAATTGGCCCCACAGGCGCTGATAACTTCGAAAACTTTGTCCGGGTCCGCGCCCATTTTTTGCGCGAAGGGAAGAATCTCGGCGTAGAGAGCCGTGTACATAATGCTCAGATAATTACCGGCAAGCTTGATGGTATGCCCCTGGCCCGAAGGGCCGACATGAAAAATGCTCTTGGCGACGGCTTGAAATATCGGCTGCAGTTTGTCGAAGGCCTGTTTATCGCCACCTACCATCAGAGTGATCTCACCGCTCTCGGCCTGCGGCGGCCCGCCGCCCATGGGCGCGTCCAACATCGTACCGCCGGCCGTCCGCATTCGCTCGGCCAACTCGATAGTGGAAGGCGGATAACTCGTTGTGTGATCGATAACGATCTTGTCTTTCACGCCGGCCGCGATGAATTTATCGACTACTTCCTCCACCTGATCCGATGCGGGCAGAACCAACATCAGCACATCGCAATAGTCGAATAGCTGTTCCAAACTGGAGGCTATGGGACACAATCCATCGAACTCATCGAGAGGCCGAGGCGATCGGGCGTAAACCATTAGCGAAAGTTTCGCTTTGAGCAGATTGCGGGCCATCCCGCGACCCATGCGTCCCAGGCCGATAAAACCGATTTTGGCGTTCATGGTGAATTGATTCCTTTCTAAATGTCATCCGCTTTTGTTCTTGTCAATCCAGAACGAATAGAGTTTCGCATTACTAAGCACAAAGCGAATCCGTAGCCCGCCCGCTCCGGAATCAGGCACCCGCGGTTTGCCATGCCACTCCATTTTCGCCGATGTCGAATCGCCGCTGAAAGCAACACTTTCATCCAGCGAATAGCCGGGCAAGGCTTGTCCTTGTGCGTCGATAATCTCCGCCTTGACATAACCGCCCGGGGACGTTTCGGCATTAATCGATAGCCGCCCGGCGTCGAAGCGCAATGGTTTCGTTGTCACTATGCCCGGCTTCTCCGCCGTTAGTGCCGCAAATCCATCGCGGCGCATAGTGGCCATACCGATGTCGACCTGCATGTCGGAGATGTGCGGACGTTTGGTTTGCCCAAAGAAGAACAGGATTTTGTCGTCAAGCACGATCCATGACGATGCCAGACGGATTTGGCGACTGTCGGGGCTGCCTTTGGGGCCGGTGGGAATTAATGGCTTGCCGGGAAATAACCGCCGCCACTTGATACCATCGCGGCTGAAAGCCAGCTCGGGCCAGATCACCGGCCGGTCGGTCGGATTTGCCGTGTGATCGAACAGCCAGGGTGTACCGATGTAGACACCCTCGTAGGGCACCACGCCCATACTATACAAGCATAGAGTCGGAGCGGCTTCCAAGACCACTTTCGGCTCGCTCCAGTTCTCGAAGTCGGCGCTTTCCATGCGAGCCACACTGCGGTCGTTTTTCGTCCGTGCGCGAACATACGCCACATATTTTCCGATCCGCGCGTCCCAAAACGCACACTGAGCAGTGTCGCTGAGCATATCGGTAACCGGCCTGCCCGAACACGTCCAATGGATTCCGTCGGGCGAATAGGCCACGTACATGCCGGGCTCGGCGCAGTTGGGCGGCAGCTTTGCGGCTGGGTCACGATAGAGGAACATGCCGCGATGCATGTATATCCGCGGCATGCCCAAGTAGGCCGTGTCCGGATAACTGCTCGTGAAAAGCTTATACCGCCTGGCCGGATCGCTTTCGTGCTCGTCGCGGAACACGCAAGGACCGTGCATCACCATAGCCGGCGGCAGCATCACCAGATTCGTTCGCTTGTGTTCCTTATAAGGAATATGCGTGAACTCCGGCTTGACCCAGGTTTTGCCACCGTCGCGCGATTCGGCATACGCCAGGCGATCTTCGTGACCGTTGGACACATTGTTGGCCGAATAAAACAACTGGATTACTTTTTTGTCACGATCATAAACCACACTACCGTAAAGATCACAGCGTGTGGCGTCCCAGGGCTTGTCGCGGCGAAGGATGGGATTATCGGGCCGCTTTACGACCTCTCCCTGCTCGAGGCGAACATTTTCACTCTTTTCAATAATAGCGTCATCCAGGAATAACTGCCTGTTGCCGTTGCGAATGTCAAAAGGTTCCTTGCCGGACGCTACCGCGGGCATGGCTAATAGAAGGATGAAAGATAGTAGCGAAGCTCCGTTTATGTATATGTTATTATTCACAGTTCTTCACGAAATTTAGTGGGTGAAAATAATGTCAACTTGCCTTCGGCAAGAGGTTTTTAGGCATGGGCTAACAAAAGTATAAAGTATATTGAATCAAGACAAACTAATGGTGATAATGCCATGGTCTGGTAAAGCGGAGGTAGGCACTGTTGAGGAGCAACCTACCAAGGAATAACTAGAAGCTGATGGAAGTATATTCTATCAAGGCTCCTCGGATATTCTATGGTCCGAGGAGCTTCTTTTTCATACTTTTGTTAGCCCATGCCTTAAAAAACCTTCGTGCGGAACACGATAATACCATTATGCCAACTAAATTTCGTGAAGAACCATTTGAACTCGCAACTCCCGCCTACAACTCTATGCCCTCTGCCTTCTCACATAATCACTCCTCGAATTTCCAGGAGTATACATCGCTTTCGCGCATGACCAGCCGCATGCGAACCGGTTTGCCCTGCAACGCCCCGACGTCACTTTTCCCCTTCCAACTCGCCGTCCGATCGAGCGAATCGCCGCACATGATATCGGCATCGGATTGCGTAAAGCCGGCAATGGGCTTACCCTCGGCCGTCTGCAACTCGACCTTGACAAAACCGGCCGCAGAAGCGGCAAAGTTCAGCGAAAGCCGCTTGCCTTTAAACGTAAACGGCTTGGTGACAAGTTCGCCCTGGGCATGTTTGGCGTGGGCCGACATGAAACCGTCGATCCGCATGGTGTATCGCCGCAAGCGGGAGTAGTTTTCGGTAAAATAAGCTTCAGTCGCATAAAGCGACATCTCGCGAGTGCAATCATCTTCGGTGGGATCGGTTTCGACCACATGCCAGGCGATATAGTTGTCGCCGTACGACCAGTTATACCGGGTACGTAAACCAGGCCGCAGAAAAACATCGTCGCTACGCTTGAACTTCTTTCCGTCGCGGCTGATGATCAAAATACTGTCGGTAACCGCTGTGCCGTAACGCAGTGCATGTGCTGCACGCTTTCTGCGTGCTTCGGGCTCGGGAAGCAAATAGGTCGATGGCGTGATCCCCCGGTCAACATATCGAGCCGGGAAACCGATCAGTATGTGCGGTGCCCGATAGTAGGGCTTGATCTGGTTGACATAAAACTGCTCGCCTATTGTAGGCCCGCCGTCGCCGAAATCCAACAGGCCGTCGCGCTGCCAGTTAACGAAGTCTTTGGAAAAAGCGCGTTCGATGTGACGGACGCCATTGACGAAAACGCGGTAGTAAAGCACATACTTGTCGTCTTTCTCCGACCAGAAGGCGATGTTTTGCGTATCGAAAGCACCCTGTGTATAGACGGGACCGTCCTTCATAAACGACCAGTGCACGCCATCCGGTGATTTGAAGGCCCACAATCCCGTCACCTTCGATCCAGGGCCTATTGCCAGCCCGACGGCCTTGTATTTCGCGTCCGCCGTCGCCTTGGGATTGGTGTCGACAAACGGCGACATATCATGGCAATCATTACCCTTGATGCTTTTCAGGACGATATTATTGTCCTTCGTTCCGTTGAACTCGAAAAGGCCGAGGTTCGGGCGTGTCCAGTTTATGCCGTCTTTGCTTTCGGCATGGCAGATAAACAAAGGGTGTTGCGGGGCGTTACTCCCGTTGCCCGGGATCTGCCAGGCATGATAATATATGCGATACTTATCGCCGTCGTGGAAAACCGTGGTGTATCCGCCGCCGCAGCCTTCCCAGGGTTTATCCCACTTGATCGATACTTCGCGTCGCACCGGTTCGTGCAGCTTGAGCTCGACATTTTTGATCGTGTCGATCATATAATCGTCGATGAACAATTCGCGGCGATTACCGATATCCAGCGGCTTGTCGGCCGAAGCGAAGTCGACACAAGCGAAAAATACAAAATATGTCAGTAGCACTAAAGAGATTTTTTTCATCATGGGATACCTTCATACTAGTGAAGTGTGGAATGTTTTCGTGAGGAACTCTTATCATGCAGAAGCAAAACCACTTCGGCAGGCCCAATGAATGTTATCCATCCAAGACGAAATCCTTGGTAACTGTTCCGGCCCCGGCATCAACCGATATTTTCAGTTGTGACTTCAAGTTGTATTTTTCCGGCAAGTATTGTTGCGGGGCATCGGAATGGTCTCTGGAATCGCCGGGTATTGCCGGAGCAAGAAGATGCTGCCCGCCGCCATGCTTGCGATAGGCGAGAATTTCGACTCGATAGCTGCCCACCGGAATGCCTCCATTATTGTCCAAACGATAGCGTCCGTCCACGATTTTCACGGCCACTGACGGTCCCACGGTTCCGTCACGAGGCACGAAAAGGGCCGATCCATCGGCAACCGGCTCTCCTCGGAATGATACATTGCCGTGAACTATGACGCGGTCGAGGTCGTTGCCACCGCAGCCGAGAATGACCGTAACCGGTAAGATCGCAATAAATAATAACCTGTGGATAATTTCGAATATCCGCATGCGAATGGATTTCCCTCCGGCCGAGGTCAAGCGGCTCAGAAAGCGTCGTCTGGAATTACGTTTCCGTCGCTGTAATTTGCAAGGTTTCCGAGAATCACGGAATCGATGGCCGGTGTCAGCGATTGCACGCTGCCATCGGCAAAAACAAAGCTGCAGACGCCACCTGCGTGCCAACTTCCAAATCGTCCGTAGAGGTACAAAGGATTCCCCAATCCAGGCGATGTTGCTGATTCGGCCAGTGGGAATCTTGGACCGGCCATGCGGCAGGTTTGTCCCGGCGAGTCGTCACTAAAATACGTACCATCTCCGAAATTGTAATCGCCGATGTGTTCCTGGCTGAGGTGTTTTTCACCGATCAGCAGAGTGTTGCTCAGGCCGTCGCTGATGTCCCTGAAGCTTCGCATGCCTTTCCAGCCGGAATATATCAGAAAAGGTTCACTGCCGCTCAATGTACCATTGTAGGTCAAAGGTCCGGTGTGAGTGGAGGGGGAAATACCGTTGCAGATGCGCGGCGGTGAGGCCGATGGATCGGACCAGAATGGGATCACGTTGCCGTCGCCCACATTGATGGCGTAGTCAATGCACGCCCCGGAAACCGGCCCCACGCCCACCCGCGAGGTGTCGTTGATGCTGAGACGTAAACCGGTGCGACTGGGGCACGAAAAGGCGGGCACCGGCTGCTTCATTAACTCTCGAAGCCCGACCGTATGCCATAGATAGTAAACAGTTCTATTCTCTATTTCGCATTGATCATAGAGAATGCCGTTTTCAAGGAAGGGAAGAATTATTCCGGCCCATGTAGCGTGTCCCCTTCCCGTCAATAAACATGGCGGTATCGCGCCCCGCGCGTCGTGCCAGCCATGAACGGCGATGCCCATCTGTTTAAGGTTATTGGTACACTGCATTCGCCGCGCCGCCTCCCGCGCCGCTTGCACGGCCGGCAACAAGAGAGCAATCAGTATGCCGATAATGGCTATCACCACCAGTAACTCGACCAGTGTGAATGCACGTTGAAATAGTCTTGCTCGCATAAAGTGCCTCACAATCGGTGACTACACGCAGTTTTTGCAAAAGTCCAACTTGATCACACAATACGTCAGCAGAATAGATCACAACTGAAGCTAAGCCTACCCGATAGGTATGGTAAAGTCAATATATCGATTTGTTCGGCAAAAACACCCGAGATTACGCCCTTAATCCTTTTTGTCCTGAGCTTCGCCGGTCATGGGCACAAAGGCTACCGGTGCTACGTTTTCCTTGTGAATAGTACCGTCGGCATTTTTCCTGATGACCAACAAGTTTTGAAAGTATTTCCCTACGGGTATTACCAAACGCCCGCCCGGCGCAAGTTGGTCGACCAACGGCTGGGGAACATGATCGGGCGCAGCGGCGACGATTATCAAATCGAAAGGCGCTTGTTTCGGCAAACCGCGGTAGCCGTCGCCGTGGATCACCTCGATATTCTTATAGCCCAGCTTTGCAAGACGCTTGCGGGCCGAGTCGGCCAGCGGGCGGACAATCTCTATGCTGTAAACTTTCTCGACCAATTCACCCAGCACGGCCGCCTGATAGGCCGAGCCCGTACCGATATCCAAAGCGCGGCTTTTGGGTTTGGGACACGCTAACTGCGTCATCAAGGCTACGATGTACGGCTGCGAAATGGTCTGCTTGTGTCCGATCGGCAGAGGGCGGTCGATGTATGCCACTTTCCGCAGATCGTCGGGCACAAACTCGTGTCGTGGTATGCGGCCCATGGCGGCAAGCACCCGCTTATCGGTAATATCCCGCCCGGCCAGTTGCCGCTCCACCATCTCCTTG
>JAFGTN010000517.1 GCA_016934075.1 Pirellulales bacterium | reverse complement strand
GGGCACATGTAAAAGAAAGCTTTGCGAAGCGAAGGTTTCTTTTACATTGTCTTGACTGACACTAATTTATTGACAGATAACAAGTTAAAATCCCTGCGGCGTTTAGATATAATTTGCCGGCTGCGCCGCCAATTTATATCTAATTGCCCTTGATTCGCAATTTTGCAAAAGTCCAGTTTCCAACGATGACCATTTTAGAGAAATTAAACGGTCTATGCGGCGCCGAATATGTTGCCCATGCTAGCAAAAACACCTCTCCCTGTCCAGCTTCCGGAAAGTTATTGTCTCCGAAATTTGATATTGATGTACGATATAGCCGCTACCGCTCCCCACACACAGACAAAAGGGCAAAATGACCGATAGAAAATCAGAACGCCACGTTGACCGGCGGCGTTATCGGGCATCAGCATTTCCGCTGTACAAATTGAGCCTATGCCAATAGTCACCATCAAAAGTCCTACCCCCAAAAAAACGTAAAGCGCTTTTTTGGGAATATTGCGTTGGATAATCTCATTCATCGTTTTCATCTTCATGCTCCTGACGTTATGTCAAACTCATGTTTATCGAATAGCTTCCAATTGGCAACTGCGACACTGCCCGATAATGTTCCCCTGCAATGTTATAATCTTAACGAATAAGTCGTTTGGATTCAACGGCTTGGGTATCCTCGGCCAGTTTCCGTAATGTCTGACATCGGACGTGAAAGCGCACGGGATTCCACTGGTTGTTAGTTCCGCCAACAGTACTTCCCGTTTCGACTCCAAATATTGGATTTTATTAGCGGAAATATTTTCCAACCTTCTCGATTCCCGCCCCGTCAATCCCCTGCGGGCGGCATTTTCAGTGATGGACAATGAAACGACGGATCCAGTGGAAATACGCCTGTTTCATGCGATAAGTGTATTGCCTGGCATGCAGGACGAACCGCAGTCCGTCAAGCAACCGCGGTGACTCGACTGCAATAATGTTACTTGATCCCAAAAACGAACAAGGGTAGACTGAATCCATCGCTGCGGAGCTTTTTCGATCGCTGAAACAGGAGTATCATCCCCGTGCTGAAGTGGATTCGATCATTCTTCGCGAAGAAGCAAAGAAACGATCCGGCCTCAATGGACATTGATGCCATCAATTCGCAAGTCGAACAGGTCCTTGCATTGGATTTGTCTTCAGACGCTTCGCGTGAAGAACATGGTGATTTTGTACTGAACGTAATTCGCCGCCTTGATACGGAAATTGAATACATTAGGCAGCAGGCTAACGGTTATCCTGCAAATCCAATCTCAGGCCTCGTTTGGATGAATGGATCGATGAATCGGACTCCCCGCATGATGAAGATCGTCTCGCCCTTGAGTCGCTTCAGACTGCCGTGGATCGTCTGCTGACTCGCGGCGTCAGCAACCTGGACGGGATTGATTTGGCATCAATTAAAGCTCAAACTGACGCGGTTCTGTCTCGACCGCAGCCTGACCAATAAAAGGGAACCAGCAAAAAAATCTGTTCCACCGCCTGGGTGCCACTGGCTGCTTGTCAGCCAGTGTTTTCCAAGCCGCTCTTTTTCTACTTCCCCGCCAACTCCACTCTCCCGTTTCGATTCCCAAATATTAGCGTTTATTAGCGGATATCAGTGTTCCCAATCCCCCTCAAAAACATTCTCCGCCCCATCAATCCCCAAAAACGATTCCCCAAGATACTTCTCAAAAATCCCCATAAACTCCTTCGTAAACTGATCGTCCGCCTTTTGCTTACGCAACTCCGGACCATACTCCCTGTTTTTACCCACCCGGCGCAAGAGAAAAGAGCCGAAATAAGATGCCGTACAACAGATTCAGCTAAAACGGCCGAAGCACTTCAGTCATCACGCGCCCGCATGCTACCCGTGCAATTCTTCGATAGTCTAGAAAATCAAGTCCACCCGCTCAGAGAACACAAGAGCGTCGGGAATCATGACTACGTCAACCCCTTCTGGCAGAAAACGCGATCAGTGCGGCCAGGGACACGAGCAATTGCATCGAGCCCACTACGACCGGATGCAGGGCCGGTTTGCTGACGGGAGCCGGTCTTTCCCAATCCGAAAGTTTTTGCCAGCCGCTTTTCGTATAGCGCCAGCCGCTTTCGAACGATCCTATTGTGGGTTGGGATTGCTCGGAGCCGTTGTGGGCAGCATCGGCGTTCGAGTCCAGCATAGCCGGAAGTGAATATTCTGCCGGGATATTGGCGGCGGCTATTACCAGAAAGGCGAGCGCGAGTAAAGACAAGCCGACATTGCGCACGCCACGGACTCTCGCTTTGTTCATGTGATGCCGATTATTCCAGTTAGAAGTCCTCTCGGTTCAGATCCGCCCGGCATTTATTTTCCGGCGATCTGAACCAGCAGAGGAACTAAAAGCAACTAGCGGGCCACGGCGAGTTTGCGGTGCGGCTCGATTGCCGAAAGATATTGCTATTTATTGCCTTACGGCATTAGACTCGCTTCTCAAGCCGAAAAGATGGTAGCCATTTGTAAACACTTTGCTGGAATGGACGTGGCGGTTTTGCATCACGTTGTGATCGTGCGGCGCGTAGACTACATCTTGTTCAGGCAACGTCCTCCGCCGTCGGTTGGGGCCACAATTGTGACCGCGACATATAGACAAACCGCTACATCCGCCTTTTTGCTTGTCACACGAAAGTTATGGGCTAGACTTTTGAGGAGAATTGCATGCCCGTGGCCGATTGACGGTGTGATCGAATTCGGATACTCGGGAATTCAGCAATAAAATATTTGGGTGCAAGCGAAAGGTAAGAAAGTGTCATGAGCAACACTAAACAATCCGCAATCGATCTCAAGCAGTTGTTGTCAAACGCACAGTTGCCGGCACTACCGCAAAGTGCAATCAGTCTTCTCGAGCTTTCACAGAATCCACGTAACGGTCCGGCCGAATTCGCCGAACCGATCGAAACCGACCCGGGCCTGACCGGCCAGGTGTTGCGATTTGTGAATTCATCGTACTTCGGATTTTCCCGCGAGATATCGAGTGTCAAACTTGCCATAACGTTGGTTGGAACTCGCACCATCAAAAACTTTTCGCTCTGGAGCGCGGTATTCAGTTTGATGCCGAATCCTAAATGCGGAATGCTCGATCTCAAGAGTCTTTGGCAAGACTCGTTGCGCCGCGCGTTGTTTGCCCGCATCATGGCAAAGCACATCGGTTTCAAAGCCACGGAGGAAGTATTCGCGGCGGCCTTGCTTCAGGATATGGCCGTGCCGCTATTGGCTAAAGAGGCTTCCGATCGTTATTCGAAATTGTTCGACGAGCGAGCAAAGAGCGAGCGACGGCTGTCGGATATCGAGCAAGACACATTTGGCTGGACACATGCCGAAGCGGCGGGAATGATGGCCCGCCAATGGAATTTGCCAGAAGACTTCGCCGTTATGATCGAAAGCCATACGGAAATCGATTGTTGTCTTGACGAAATGTCGAAAAGCAATGACAAATCTGAAGAGCTCGGTAAAATAATCGTGGCTCTTTCGGCTCTTCTGCCCAGTGCAGCCGATTCGCAATGGAACGAGTTCGAAGAGTTCGAATCCGCTTATAATAACATCGTCCTCAAAGGCGTGCCAAAGCTTGCAGCGGTGCTTGCCCAGACCGACGAAGAGTTTACGGAATTCTCGCCGGTACTGAAAATCACCTCGCCGAAAATGTCACTCATCGACTACCACGATCAATTGACAAGCGTTGCGAATTGAGGAAACACTGATGGAAAAGGTGTGCCATATGACACGTCTTTTCCATAATCAAAAGTGAGTTGGAAGCTCATTTGGCTTGGGCTTGCACAAGTGGACGGTTCTCGCGGAATTTGTAGTCCGGCCAGAGTGGACAGTTCAGGTCTATCCAAACCTTGATGCGGCGCATCTCTTCGATTGTCAGTTCGACCTCATAATGCCCGTTGTTCAATACTTCCCATAGTCGGCTCTTGAGCGTGCCAAATGTCATCGGCTGGGCCTTCTCGTTGCCGCCGGCGTTATATTGGTAGTTGAAGTGGTGCACCCAACCTTGCGAAATCAAGGTCCGATAAGATGCGGGAACGCGGTTCTTGTCTAACATCCCGGTTAGATCGAGCCCGTGATTGTCCTTCGTGCCGTGGCAGCTCACACATTTGGCCGTAAGCACCGGCTGAACAACCTGCTGGTAATCCAACGGATCGGTCCCCCAAGGCGGCTTTTCGAGATGGTCGGGCCTCCGTCGCAAGGCGATGCCCGACCGCACTGGCGGAGCGCGGCGACGGTCTTCGTGACAACCCACGCAACTTCGCTGCTCGCCGGGCTGCAACTGCACAACACTCCGCATGCGCTGCAACTCGTTGAAATCCTTATCGAGGATCTGCAGATAGAGCTGTTTTCCGGCCGGTGCCATAAAATGCGCCGACCCGTCTTCCTCGACCGGCGCCAAACCCAAGGACGCCTTGGCTACGTAGCTGGGCCATCCATAAGGTCCCGATACCAGATCCACAGGGCCGGCATAGAAGTGCATAAAGGGATCGTGGTCTTGGCGATACTCACCATTTTCGAGCTGCTCCAAGGGAGATCGAACCTCGGCGGTAACACGAATATACTTGACGCTTCCTCTAGGTACGATATGATCTATGCCTTGATAGACATCGGCCATGGCAAACACGCCTAATGTTTCCTCGGCCGGCGAAGATTCACAAGTGCCGGTCTCGCATAGTTTGGTTTTGCATTGCTTGCTGTCGCGCCGGCCGCTGGGATCCGGAACAACCGTGAAAGGCTCTGGCTGAGAGGGTTTCGATTGCAGACGTGCCAACATCTCGCCTGCCGTATCGCCTTTCTCCACAATGCGACCTTCTATCCGACGCAACACGGGTGGTGGAGTGACTGCTCGCAGCGGAGTGGGGCACATGCAGCCGTAGGTGTCGTCGAAGTAGAGTGGCTCGCGGTTACCGTAGCGGTCTATCACATACAGGCCGAACTGGTATCGGGGTGAGTGCGAGCATAGGAACAAGTCGGTTGAGAGCGGCACTGCATCGCGGAAGCACTCTTCTAGAGGCCAACTGCCCGGCCAAGGCACCTCGGGCGTAATGCTTTGGATGGCTCTCTGGTTAAAGCGGCCCTTCTCCGTATCGACCAGGGCGATAGGCCCGTTGAGATCACCGAAGTGCGAGATCAACGTGCAACAAATCTCCTTCGTGCCTGGTACCTGACGTCCGTTGGCGTAGCCGTTGGGTTGAATGATGGTGTTGCCGAATATCAGTTCCGGCTTTGTTCCGTCGGGACGCACCGTCCAGAGCGTGTGACTGAAATCGGCGCCCTTGTCGACATATTCCGAACGCGTCCAAATGATCCGCCCATCGGCCATAACCGACGGCGCCCATTCGCTCAGGTTCGCAAAAGACAAGGGCTGCATATTGCGGCCGTCGGCGTCCATGCGGAACATGACCGCCGCCTGCGGTCGCCAGCAAAGAAAACGGCACTTGCAACGCGTTGTTATGAATGCCAAACCGCCGTCGGGCAGCGGGCACGGCCAATAGTCGTGGAACGGACCGTCGGTCAACTCTTCGGGCTCGCTGCCGTCGGCATTCATGCGCATGATGTGATAATATTCGGGCTTCGACGCTCGGTATCCGAAATATATCTGTTTAGCGTCGAAACTGGCCATGGGAGTGCGGGCAATTCCGTTTTTGGTTTTGAACAGTTCGTTGACCTTGGCCTTGCCGGGCTGGAAACGTCCGTCGATACATGGAATCTCGATCGAGCAGATCGCCCCCCCCGGTCGCCAGCGCGAGTCGAGATTGACACTATAATTGTGCGACGGTTCGAAGGCATGCCGTTTGACAAAAAGCAATTTCTCGATCGGTTTAAGATCGGCATCGCGGAAGAACAGCCGGCGCTTGGCCACGCGTGCTTCACGATATGCCTTGCGCTCCGCCGCCAGGTCGGATTCCTCGGCGGTTTGCAGTTTCTTCTGAATCCCCACGAGTTCGGCCAGTCGCCTCCGTTCCGCGGAAACATCCATGCCCTTGGCCGCCGAGCGGGCGATCATTTCGTCGAAAAGCGTGAGCGTGCGCTGCAGCGGGTCGTAGCGAAACAGGTTCAGGGTATAACTGCCTGCCGATTGCCCATTGCTTGTTGCGTTGACCGTCAATCTGCACTCGGGACCGATGGGTCCCGGTTTCACCGGTATACTGATTTCCTTCGTTTGGCCGGGCTCTATCGTCATCCCCTCGGTCAAAGCCGCCGGTAGCGGCGCGGGAGGCGGCGCCGGCAATGAAGGCGAAGCCGGTCGGGCCGATACTGGATTGGCCGAAAGCGTTATCGGTTTTGCGTCCGCCGCGAGCGAGAATCGCACTCGGAAAACTCCGCCACGACACAAGCCGCTTTCGGCCATAGCCAGCGGGGATGGCCGAAATGCCATGGCATGGCCGAAATTGCTGGTATGCTTGCCACCCATTCCCGTCCGCACGAGCAGGCCTTTTTCTTTCCACGCGGGAAACAGCGAAAGAGGTAAACGCACTTCGCAGCGGGTACGCGTTTTATTGAAACCGGATTCGAGCGTCAGTTCGTTTTTCAACTTCTCGTCCGCACCGTATTGACGGAAAACTATACCGTCATTTGTCAAAGCCAAAACGCCGAGCCCGCCTTCGATGCCGTCGGAGATGATGGCCAGATGGCCGCTGAGCAGCCGATTGGTTTCGAAGGCCATAAATAGTTCTGACCCCTTTATCGAATAGCCGGCCCATACGGCCGTTTCGATCAGGGGGCCGGTGGCATAGTCGAATGGCCAAACAACACGCCCAACGCCTCGCGAAGCGGTTTTCCAACAGGCGTCGTCGAGTTTGCCGTCGAGTTTCGGCTCGCCGATTAATTGAGTCAGTGGCAGGCTGTCGTTGCCCGCGCGGCGCGGGTATTCTTTCACGCGGCCGTTGTACGGAACCAGTCGCGGGCTCAAGTCGGCCCGACCGTATGTCTTCAGCCATGCGTGCTCCTCGCCCATCAATGCTTGTTCTGAAATCTCCTCCTTGGGAGAAGCCGCGGGCTCGAGTTTGGCGAGTGGAATCTCATCTTTTTGGCCGAATATTTCCAGCTCGTCGATGCGCGCCGAGTCGTGGTTTGTCTCCGCAATCGCTACACGGACCCATCGTGCTCGGACCGGCTTGAAGGAAAAATCCGTGCGCCGCTTGACCGTCAAGCCGCCCTCTCGCTCTAATGCTGTCTGCCAGGTCGGGGCCGTACTATCCGTGTTGTACTCGCGAGCGGTGAGAATCTTGAAACGCGTCGGTGCCCGGTCGAGAAATCTGCCCGAACTGTCGCTGCCAAAGGCGACTCGGTACACCCAATATTCGTCGCCCAGGTCGATCTCGGCCCAGGCGGGATTGCTCTCGGCTACCCAAGAGTGCGAATTGCCGCTACGGCCATCATTGAGATGGGCAATTTTGTGGATATCATAACCGGGAATTAGCGAAGAGACGGCCGCTTTTGCTTTTTTGCTCAGCGCCAGATTGGGCAAATCCAGCTTGTCTTTATGCAGCACAACGTTGTCGACTATCGAAGTTTTTTGACCAGGAACGTCGAAACTTGGCAGCCTCGGTGGCCCTGGCACGAAGCTGACCGAGACATGGGCCGATCGAATCGTCACTGTAGGCTCGACTTTGGGCTTAAGTCTCTTAACCGACTTCCATTTACTGCCATCGCTGGAAAGACATATTTCGATATCGGTGGGAACACGATCGGCGTACTGACGTTCACGATCCCGGGAAATCACCACCTTGGCGACCTTGAGCGATTTTGGCAATTCTATCTGAGCCCAGCAAGGTGGATTAGGCGGTTGATGTGATGGAATCCAACTGTAGCGGTTTCCATAGAGACCGTCGTTGAGGTGCTCGATGGCATGTGACACATTGGCCGGATAACACGAAGACGCCGTGGCTTTTGCGCCCGCTGTAGCCAACGCCAGATTCTTCTTTGCGTCAGGACCGTATACTTCCATTTCATCCACGCACGGTTGCTGTCCGCTGCTGGCATGGATCACAAGGCGAACATAACGTGCATCTTGGGCCGAAAACTCGATCGAATACGGCTGATCCGCCCGAATTGGCGGCACCTCTGCGGCGAACAGCGGCGATGTGCTCGTGATAGCCAAAACAAGTAGAACGGCATATACCTTCATGGCGTTAACCTCTGGTAGATTATGGTTTCCATAATTCTGTTTTATTACTGGACTTTTGCAAAAGTCCAGTTATTATATGCAAACTACGGCTTCAGTTCAAAAATAAAGTCGTTCCCGCTACCGGGTTTAACATCGGCCGAAAGGTCGGTCTGTTTGCCATTGCCATATC
>JAFGTN010000516.1 GCA_016934075.1 Pirellulales bacterium | reverse complement strand
TGACCATCTCCAGTTCGCCACGCTGTTCGAGAGTGACGGCAAAACCATTCACCACAACGAATGACGACCACCCGGCCCCGATCGGTCGCCGCCAGAGGCACTTTGGCGCGTTGCGATCCCAATCGTGGTCCAGGGCGATGACCTTAGCCCGTAAGTCGCGATTCGGACCCAGAAACTGAGGAAAGTCGTTCTCCGTTGTTGTGAGAAGATCGACGTCTTCACGAGATTTGGACGGATCGGGCACTTTCAGGAGTTCGTCGGCCGGGGGTGTCCAGCGGAACGCGAAGGTGGGCACCAGATCGCCGCTGAAGTTATCTATTTTGAACAATAAGCCGCTCGCAATCCCCGCCAAGATAAAGGCGGCAAGCACGAACAACCGCGTGCGAAATCGATAGCCGCTGAACAACAAAAACCACAGCAGCAGCACGACAAAAGTGAGGAAAAAGCCTAATACCGTGAGCAGATTTACGCCAAAGTTACTGTCGATCAGATTGCCGATCCGTACACCAAACGGCAGCAGTATCAACACAACTACTGTTGCAATAATCCAGATGGGCGGCACCAGACGCCGTCGTGACGAACCGGCATCTTGCTTCTGAGGATTTTCGGATGTTTTAACTTTGTCCGGCATAATGGTCTCCGATTGACATTAATTCATTGACAGATAACAAGTTAGCATCTATGAGGCGTTGAGATATAATTTGCCGGCTGCGCCGCCAATTTATATCTAAGTACCCTTGACTCGCAATTTTGCAAAAGTCCAGTTTTGACATAATCTCCCTCACAGGTATAGAGGTCTTGTAAGCGATATAATCGTCAAATCGTGAGCCACGGCCTTGTTTTCACGTAAGAAGTGATTGACTGAGCTACACTTATAGGTAAACCCTTGCCGCCAATGATGCGGTGATTTAGTAGACACTTTCGATTCTTAAGATATGAGGTGAAAACCGATGCCAAATCTGTACCAATTGCGTTCGGAACTCTTGCAGGACGGCCGTATTACCGATAACGAAGTAGAAGTTATTCAAGACCACATTCGTAGTGATGGCCGGCTCGATTTGGAGGATGTTAAGTTCTTGGTAGAGCTGCTCTGCGGAGCTCGCGAAGTGTGCGCGGCATTCGACGATCTGTTCTTCCCCATTCTTAAGGAAGTGATTCTCGAAGACGGACGCATCGGCCAGGACGAACAGTTTTACGTGCTGAAAATGCTCTACACAGACGGGCATATTCGCGAGAACGAAAAGCAGTTCCTGCGGCAACTCCGTAAAGAGGCCAAGGAAATCAACCCGGAATTCGAAGCCCTCTGCGATGAGGCACTAGCGGAAAAAGTCACGAGATGAGCCTCGAGGCGGCTGAAGCGATGGTCCGCCATAATATTTGGTTCATCCGGATATCGAGTGTGCGTAAGTCCATGCAAGGAAGTACGGGTTCCTTTTCTCTATTCGTGGATGGTACGTTGTAAAGGAGCATCGTTCCCAATATTTAATCCTCCAAAAACAGAGGAGAGGAACCCGTACTTCTTTCAATTGGAGAGGATCCGAATCTTTGCCTACGTGGCACGGAATGCCCACAACGACGAGTGTGTTTTCAGAACAATCGCTCCACTCTACACAGATTCGGCAACAAACGCTTCATCCATATCATGTGACGCGTCAGTCACTTGCATTTGGTTTTCTCGGTCCGCGGTGAGGTGGAATAGATCTTCGTCCTGGTAAGAGTCTCCGAAGCTGATCCCCAATGCCCGGGCAGCCTGTACAGCGGCACCTTCCGGATCGACGCTCGACAATTCATTCACGGCGTCGATGATCGGCACGTCATGGATCGACGGCGGATGGTAGCAGACCATTTTGCCGAACTGCCGCTGAACGACCAGTCGCACGGCATGTGTGCCGAATTGGGTGGCCAACATCCTGTCGAAGGTTGTGGGTGGGCCGCCGTCACTATTCCTACACCGATTTCATAAGACTAAGTCGGGTTTATCCCGATAATCCGTTCATGCCGAAGTTCCGGGGCATTTATAGTCCCATCCCCATCACAGCCCGGCACACTCAGGTTGCTTCAACGATGCTTTGTCGACGGGCGATCGTGGGGCGAGTGTAAATCGGCGGTTGGGCCTTGTTCCGGCTGTGAGTGCCGGTCGGAGCCGGTTTTGTCCCTCGATAAGATCGAACCGTCCGGAAGTGCCGGCAGCGAAACGATAATGGCCGTTCCCACGGTTGTTTGAGCGTCGACCCAGGCTGCGCCGCCGTAGTGTTCAGCGATCTTGCGGACAATCGCCAGGCCCATGCCCGAACCTTCCTCCGAAGCGGTAGGCAATCGCCGGCCGGGCAGGAAGATTTCTTTGTGCATGCGGGATTCTATACCGATGCCGTTGTCGTGAATGCGCAACAAAACGCGATCTTCGCGACTTTGAGAAGATATGGTGATTTGGGGGCAGGACGGGTCGCAACCGTGTTTGATGGCGTTTCGCACCAGGTTGGTAACCACCTGCTTCACTCGCTGGCGGTTGCACCACACGGCGGCCAGGTGCGGAGCCACATCGACCTCGATGCCGTCCTGTGTAAGCAGTTCACCCTGCTCGAAGAGCACTTCGGCCACGATTTTATCCAGATCGACTTCTTCGGGCTCCATTTCCACCGAACCGGTTTTGGCCAACTGCACCAGATCGTCGAGAAAGCATTTTGACTCTTGCAAACAGGCGTCGGCATGCGCGAACATTTTGCCGCTTTCGGTTTCTGGTGCAGGCTCCAGGTTGGATCGCAGTTGCGAGAAGGAGCTTTCCAGCAACATGAAATTGGCGACCATGTCGTGCGAAAGCGCGCGGACGAAGTGATCGAATTCTTGTCCGGTATTTCGAAGCTGTTCGAGAATATGGGCGTTTTCGCGACGTAATCGCCGCGCGCGTAAGGCCTTGGCCATGATGACGTCTATGCGTTGTGGTGATAACTCGTCGGCCGGCACGAAATCGTCAGCCCCACGTTGTATCCATTCACGGCCGAGTGAGTCGTTTTTCCAACCAACGACGACAGTCGTCATGTCGATGGACATGTCTTGTAACAGATCGGCGATACCGTTTAGGAATTTTATGGCCTCGACAGCCGGCAGCCGCGAATCCAAAAGCACCAGGTCGACCTTTTTTTTATGCAGTGATTCGAGCGCCGACGATGTATTGTTCATACGGCGGATGTCGCAATCGGTCCCGAGTTTGCCGGCAATCTGCTCGAAAAGGGATTTGTTTCCCGATTCGTTTTCGACGAGCAGCATCGTCGTCCGATCAGCCTTGGAGGCGGAAATCCTGGATCTGGCTGTAAGTGTGCTTGCTGCGTTCATGGGAAAAAATGCCCCAATATGCGTACCACGAAACAGAATTGGCTCAATAAGCTTAATCGGTCGTTCAGGTTTCCCGGAGCCATCTTCCTTCGTTGGCTTGCACAGCTCGGGCAATCCTGATAATTGTGAAATCCGAAAAAATTGCTTTGCGACCAGGTTCGATCGCGAGAAGAAGTCGTGCTGCACATTGAATAATCCGCGAGACCGCAACCTTTTCCCGCCTATTCCCAAAAAGTCGACCCCAACGGGGGGGTGGCAATGTTGACGTAAGAGTTCAGCTCCGACTATACTATCTAAATGTCCCAAAAGGCGCCGTTTGCGCGTGGCGTCTGCCGGTCAGTAAAAGAAAAAAACGAAGAGGCTTGTCGATGAACTGTCGTCCGCATACTGAGTCCTTTTGGCTGGCGTCACTTATGGTGATCGTCGCGGCGCTAGCTTATTGCAGTGTGGCGATTTCCGCCGAAGCTGCTAAGGAGCCGTCGAAAAGTGAGTTTTTTCGACAGCCGGTTAAAGGCGTAATGGCCGATGTTACACCGGCTCGCCAAACAGACGAGTCGGTCAGCCGGCACGATGTTGTCGAACTATTGGCCGTCGATTCCGGATTCAACTGGGCAAAGAATGTGTTTTTCCGCACGCCCATCTGGAATCTTCAATTCAAGTACAAGCCGGTTCGCATGGTTTGGGTGGATGTTCCGCAAAAGAGCGGAAAAATGCGGCGAAAACCCATCTACTATATGGTCTACAGCGTAACTAACCTGCCGCTGGCCAAACAGAAAAGCAAGCCGCCCCAGTTCGGTTGGATGGTGCCCGTCAAAGATGAGGACGGAACATTCAAAGTCAAGTACGAAGACCGGCCAATTCGCTTTATCCCCAGGTTCCTGTTGGAGAGCCCCGAGTTCGGCAAGGTTTACACCGACCGTGTTATTCCCCTGGCGCTGGGCGCCATCAGGGCGCGTGAAGATCGTTTGCTGCCCGATTGGGTCGATAAAAAAGGCGCGGTACCACGCTCGCCGATCCAAACCACGGTGGATATTGCCGGCGAGATGAAAGTCGGTGAAACTCGTTGGGGCGTAGCTACTTGGGAAGATCTCGACCCCCGCATCGACCGCTTTTCAATATATGTACACGGTCTGACCAATGCGTATAAGTGGAGCGACACCAAAGGGGCATATAAAAAGGGCGATGAGATCGGCACTGGTCGACGATTGTCGCGCAAGACGCTAAAGCTAAACTTTTGGCGTCCCGGCGACGAATTCTATGAGCGTGAGGATGAAATTCGCCGGGGAGTCCCCGGAGAGGTTGACTACGAGTGGGTTTACCAGTAAAAAATAGGTTTCCCCAAACTCGCGGGCTTGTTTATTCATCCGCAATAATCGTCCTCATCGGGCGATAAAACCTGTACACGCAACAAGTTATATCAAGTTGTCGCTGGCCCCGGCGCGGGCTCGCGATTTCCAGCATTGATTGAGGTAGCATAATGGCCCATAAAAAGGGACAAGGTTCCAGTCGAAACGGTCGCGATTCAAATGGTCAGCGACGCGGTGTTAAAAAGTATGGCGGCGAGCAGGTTCGAGCTGGAAATATCCTGATTCGGCAGGTAGGCACCAAATTTCACCCCGGAAAAGGTGTGGGACAGGGCAACGACTACACCCTTTACGCCTTGGTCGACGGCTACGTGCAATTCGACCGCGGTGGACGAAGAGTCAACATCGTCGCTTCCGTCTGAGCCGATCAGTCCATAGTCTAAAGAAAATAGCCGGGGACAACCCAAAAAAGGGTTGCCCCGGTTTTTTATTAGATATGAGTGGGAATGTCGAAATCAGAATGAGGAAAGAATGACGAAGACGGAATGATCAATGCACAATGATCAATGTTCAAATCCCAAGTCTGAAAACTGCCGTCTGGAGTCCTATATCTTAAGTCTTATGTCCTAAGTCTCAAACCTCAAACCTCAAACCTCAAAATGTTTGTCGATCAAGTCGAAGTCGAAGTCGTCGCCGGTAACGGCGGGAACGGATGCGTCAGCTTCCGGCGCGAGAAGTATGTACCTCGCGGCGGGCCCGACGGTGGCGATGGCGGCGACGGCGGCAGCGTGATTATCGTTGCCAAACCGGGTGTCGACAGTCTCTCGGCCCTTGTCCATCGAAAACATTGGAAGGCCAAAAATGGAAAGCCTGGTAGTGGTGGACAGTGCCATGGCGCTTCGGCCGATGATCTTGTTATACACGTGCCACCTGGTACGATCGTACACGACGTGGAGCACGAATTCGTGCTCAAGGATCTCGCCCAGGTCGACGACGAACTGGTCGTGGCCCGCGGAGGCAAGGGCGGCAAGGGTAACGTACGCTTCAAGTCGGCTACTAACCAGGCCCCGCGACAGTCGACACCCGGCGGCGAGGGCGAAGCGCGACGCGTACTGTTGGAGTTGAAGATCATTGCCGACGTGGGGCTGGTGGGCAAGCCCAATGCGGGCAAAAGCACCTTGTT
>JAFGTN010000515.1 GCA_016934075.1 Pirellulales bacterium | reverse complement strand
TCAGCGAAGACGAATTCATAACCGCTGGCCGGTCCCTTGGAAAGCCGTTCGTCGATCAATTCGACGGCGATTTCGATTTCCTCGGGGCTGAAGAATCCCGTCGAAGCCGCGATTTCCCGCACGCGCCGGCGATCTTGCGGCACGGCCTCGGTGCGAAAGACCATATTTTCGGCCGTGCGGGCCGGTCGTGACTGGCTGCTGCTGTTCATGGACGGAATAATCCCGGCAATAAACCTTCGAAGAAATGTCGCGCGTTGAGCCCCAGGGTGCGAGTGCGATAACCGCCTTCCTGAATTACCAGCGTAGGCAATCCCAACTCGCCGATCATCCGCCCGTTGGCCTCGAAATCCTTTGCCATCAGGCTCCATGTGCCCGTCGGATCGGCCTTGGCCGTATCCAGACCAAGGGCCAGAACGAGCAAAGCGGGTTTGAAATCGGCGATTGCCGAGATCGCTTTAGCCAGCACCTTACGATACTGGTTACCGTCGATTTTTTCGGGCAAGGCGAAGTTTCGGTTGAATCCCTCGCCGGGTCCTTCTCCCCGTTCGTCCTCGAAGCCGCTAAAGTATGGGTAGGCGATATTGGGATGTCCGTGGATGGAGATTGTGAGCACGTCGTCGCGGCTGTAGAAGATGTCCTGCTGGCCATTGCCGTGATGATAGTCCACATCCAGTATTGCCACGCGGCCGATTTTCGAAAGGTAGTCCGCGGCTATAGCCGCATTGTTGAAATAGCAAAAACCGCCGAAGCTGCGTCGTTCCGCGTGATGGCCGGGTGGGCGGACCAGCGCGTAAGCGACTCGATGTCCTTGCAATAGCATGTCGCCGGCGGTCAAGGCACAGTCGACGGCCCTCTTGGCAGCCAGATAGGCGTTGTTGTTCAGCGGCGTAAAAGTATCGATGCAGTAGTATCCCGCGCGCACGGACAATTCCTTGGGAGGCCGGGCCGAGTTGCGCACGGGAAACACATACGGATACAAGGATTTGCCCTGATTCACACCCGCGCAGGCACGGCGCAGGTAGGCCACGAATTCCGCATCGTGTACGCGGCAAATGTGCTTCTCCGCATATTGACGCGGCGGGAAAACGCGAAACATGCCGGTCGGTTGCAGGGCGTCCAGAATCGACTTGATCCGCACGGGAGCTTCCACATAGCCTCTATCTCGAACATGGTGGATGTCGTGCTTGTCGTTGACGACCATGACTGAAGGTTCGAGAACTCCCGTCCCGGCCGGGCTCGAAGTGCGAGTCGTTTTCACGTACCTCGGTGGACGCACTCGAACCGGGTCGTCGCGAAAAGAGTCCACCACTTCGTTGATATAATCCGCGGAACAAATGTCACCGTATTTTCGCTCCAAAATTGCGCGCACGACTTTTTTGGCGAAGTTCCTGCGCAGCGGTCTGTTCTCCTTGGTGTCGCTGTACATAAGGTGCGGACAGCAGAGATCTCCAGGATTGACGGGTTTCTCGTAGGCGGTGCCGATGACGGGGCGCACGCCGAAATGTTCATAAAATCGCAGCCGCGCAATGTTCTCATTCAGCAATTCCGCATCGTCGCACACGGCCGGATCGTCGGGCAGACACTCGAAGAACAGGCCCCGCGCATTCAAGGCAATGGTTTCCTGCTGAACGCGTTGATAGAGCGCGCCGCCTATTCCGCGGCCCGTCATGTCTTTGGCCGAAGCGATGAAGTCCAGATAGCAGAACTCCAATTCGGGCTCGTGCATGAGATAGGCGAATCCCACGATGCGACCGCGATGCCGCTCGGCCACCAGCAGCACGCCGCGGAACCGTTGCTTGAATGGATTGCGGAGTTTCTCGGTAAGCCCTTCGATCTCCTCGGGATGCAGCGCCGTGAAATGGTGGCGAAAAATCTCCTGCACTTGACGGATGGCATCACGGTTGATGGGCAATACGTCGTCGTGTATGCGGCGGATGCTAAACATCGACTAGTCCTCCGAGCCGGCGTCCACCGCGCCGACAATAGCGGCGCGAGAGCTGTGTTGAGATTCCACCACTCCGGCAAGACCGGGAAAATCGGGGCAGGATTTATTTCCGCGCGGCCCTACGGCATCGTCAAGGATGCGCGCCACGGCTTGCGGGAAAGAGATGCGGCCTCGATCAAGTGCAGCGGCAAAACCGGCGTCCGGCGAGAGGCAGGGATTGGCGTTGACTTCCAGGATCCACGGTCTGCCATGGGTGTCGACACGAAAATCCACTCGCGCGTAGCCCCGTAAACCAAAAAGATTCCAGCATGAGCGGGCCAGACCGACAAGCTTGTCGAGCAACGGGCTGTCCGACTGGGGAAATTCGAACTGCCGCGGTGTGTTTTGGTACTCGAACGAGTCGGGCTCCCACTTGGCTCGATAATCGACGATGCGGGGCATATTGGCGGAGAAGCCGCAAAAGTCGATTTCCGCGGCAGGCAGCACCCGGGGCCCTGTCGGACCGGCCAACATCGACAGGTTGAATTCGCGTCCGTCGATGTACTGCTCCGCGAAACACGTCGTGCCCAGGCTCTCTTCCCGTTCGCAAATCTTAGCTTTCAAGCTGCGCGGATCGCCGGCCTCAACCAAGGCTTGCGAGTCTATTCCGAAGGAGGCATGTTCGTAAACAGGTTTGATGATGTGGCGTGTCGCCGATTTAGGAGCCGCTTTGTCGGCCGTAGGGGCGGATTCCCGCCGAAAGTCGCTCGAGCGCGACACCCAATCCGGCGTGGGAAAGCCCGCCAAGCGCAATATCCTTTTCGCCTCGATCTTGTCGCTCAGGCGGAAAAGGGCCCGTGTGGGCGAACCTGAGTAGGGACAACCGAGCACGTCCAGAAGAGCGGGGGCCATGAAGGCCAGACGGTCGCTGCCGCCCAACGATTCCATGAGGTTGAAGACCATCTCCGCGCCGCTCGACAAAATTGTCTCTTTTAATTGCCCCAGATCCAGTTCCAGCGGGAGTGCGAGCGGGTCATGGCCCAATTGGGAAATCGCCTCGGATACCGCCTCAACCTGTGCCAGTACGTCGTGGTCGGCGGCCAAGGCTTCGTCGCCGATAGAGTTATGAATTATTAGCACACGCATAGGAAACCTTGCTTTCCGAAGGATCAAAGCCGTTTTGCGCCGCCTGTCCGGCCGTCGCCGACGCAACGATTGCGTCGATCAGTTCCACGTAGCTCATGCCCAAGGCGGTGCACAGCATGGGAAGGTCGGAGTGCTGCGGGTGCAATCCGGCGAGGGGATTGACCTCGATGAAGCTGGGACAGCCGCTTGCGTCGCAGCGAATATCCACTCGACCCGCATCGCGACAACCTAGCGCCCGCCAGGCGCACAACGCCAACTCCTCGGCCACGCGCACTTCCCCATCCTCGCTGGACGGCAGGAAGCGATATTCGACCAGTTCCTCGCACTGCTCTTTATTCAGATAGGAATACGCCCCCGGCTCTGCCTGCTCACGAAGCACGATTTCCAGTGTTCCCAAAACCCGGGCTTGCTCACCGCTGCCCAGCAGTCCGACCGTGAATTCTCGACCCGGCAGGTACGTCTCCAGCAAGAGGCCGCCGGGAAACCGCGGTAACAACTCGCCGCAAACCCGCTGCAACTGCTGGGGCCGGTTGATTTTCGAGGCCGAAGTGATTCCCTTGCCCGTGCCTTCGGCAAGCGGTTTGATGAAAAGCGGAAAGGAAAGATCTATTGTCCGCAGATCGCCGGCACTTCGCACCACGGCGAAATCGGGCGTACATAATCCCGCTTCGCGGACTATGAGTTTGCTCAAGCCCTTGTCCAGCCCCACCGCCAGCACCAGGGGATCGGAAAATGTGTAGGGAATCTCAAAGACATCCAGCAAGGCCGGGATCTGGGCCTCGCGGGCCGTTCCGTGTAGACCTTCGGCGATATTGAATACCAGATCCCAACGGTCGCCGTAGGCGAGACGCTCGACCAACTGCCGGGCGTGGCCGACGCGGTCCGGCCGGTGCCCGAGCTGCGCTAGCGCCTCTTCAATAGCGTCGATCGTGTCGGGCCGGTCGAATTCGGCCGTTTCTTCCTCGCCATAACCGGCCGCCAGGTATTCCGACCGCAGGTCGTAAGTCAATCCGATGTGCATGATGCGTGTTTCTCCAGGCTACGTTTCCAATGTCCGCGTTTAAGCATATGCAGGCACGGCCCGTACCGCTCGATGCCGGGCCGCGAGTGGGTTCCGTTCTCCCAATCCGTAGAATTCAGAGGGCTGAATCCGGGTATCGAAAAATTTTGCCCTCGTAGTTTCGCAACAGCAGAAAATCGCCCTCGCGACCCGCAATGCAGTCGGGTTGAAGGGGAATTTTTCCGCCGCCTCCGGGGGCGTCGATCACAAAAGAAGGCACCGCGTATCCCGAGGTGTGGCCTCGCAATCCGGAAATGATCTCCAAACCTTTGGACACTGGCGTGCGGAAGTGGGAGGAGCCGGAAATGGGATCGCATTGATACAGGTAGTATGGACGTACCCGCATCATCAGCAATCGTTGCATTAACTCCTTCATCGTAGGCACGTTATCGTTCACACCGCGCAGCAGAACGGTCTGCGATCCCAGGGGGATGCCTGCATCGGCCAGACGGGTGCAGGCGGTGAAGGTCTCGGGAGTGCACTCGTCGGGGTGTGTGAAATGCAAGCTGGCCCAGATGGGATGGTAGCGCTGCAGCATGCGGCAGAGCTGCGGCGTAATCCGTTGCGGGAGCACGGCGGGCACCTTCGTACCCATACGCAGCAGTTCCACATGGGGAATTGCTCGAAGCCGGGATAAGATATGATCGAGTCGCTCGTCACTGAGCGTAAGCGGATCACCTCCGGAAATGAGTACGTCGCGAATTGAGGAGGTTCCCCGAATGTAGTCCACAGCCTTGTCCAGACGCGACTCGCTGGAGGACATCAACCCATGTCCAACCACACGTGAGCGCGTGCAATAGCGGCAGTATGTCGAGCAGAAGTCCGATAGCAACAGCAGTACACGGTCGGGGTAACGATGAACCAGGCCGGACACGGGGCTGTGCCCCTCTTCGCCCAGCGGGTCATCGGATTCGCCAGGTGTTCGGGTGAATTCCAGGCTGGTGGGAATAACGGTCCGCCGCAGTGGCTGATCGGGATTGTGCGGAGCGATAAGGCTCATGTAGTAGGGAGTGGCTCCGAAGGGAAGCAGCCCTCCACCCACGGAAAATGCTTCCTGTTCCTGCTGGGAGAGAACCAGGAATTTTTCCAGTTCGGTCTGGGAGTGAACGCGATGCGACACTTGCCAGTGCCAGTCGTTCCATTGGGCATCGGTTACCTGCGGATAATAAATCCGGCGGAAAGCACGCGTTCGTGAATTCGTGCGGGCACGCCGGGGAGACTTAAGCAGTCTTGGTGGTTCGGTGTTGTGGTCAGGAGCCTGTGATTCCACCGAAAAGACAAAATCAGGCGTCTTAAGGGGGTGAGATAAGCGGTCTAGTACACGACCGGGAGGTTCCTCGTCAGTCGCGGATACATTTTGTGCGTCCGTGCACTCCAATGTGCTCATGTTCCAGATAACCTTTTGTAAAAGTGTTTCTTAAGATATTTATGCATCTCGAAACGAAGTTTCGGCTGTAGTGCGTACAAGCGGCAGCAGCGATCAAACGTCTCGTGTTCTTTGCCCCTTAGCAAACCCAATGCCAAAACCAGCTCATTATGCGAATCAACCGTCTTTTGTCGTCATTAATCAATAATGCGAGATTAGAATCCGTAGCCTGAGGAACTTAGGAAGCATGGGCATCCTGTCTGTGATTTCGCCAATTCAGTTATCTGCGCAGCATTCATCCACTGTGGTTAAAAAATGTGCACACTCTAGAAAATCGGCTGTGAGTTGCGTTGCTTTGTCGTTCACCTGCGACCTGCCCTTTACACCCCGCGGTAAATAGGGCAAAATGGTGAGTGTTGAAGTAACCGGAATATTATCGGCGACCTCCATGAACTTTGGGAGGTCGCGTTTTTTTTGCTTGAGGGAGATACCCATGGCTGACGCCATTCCCATGACCCGTGAAGGCTACCGCAAGCTCAGGGCGGAGATGGACCGCCTTGAAAATGAAGAAATGCCCAAAATCGAGAAACAGATCGGCGCGGCGCGAATAGAGGGCGATTTGAGCGAAAACGCCGAGTACCACGGCGCACGCGAAAACCAGGGCCTGCTGCAGGCTAAGATCAATGTGCTTCGCGACAAGCTTTCTCGGGCAACGATCGTCGATCCCTCGAAAATGCCCAAAGGCGAGGTGGCCTTCGGCGCAACGGTCGTTTTGAAGGACCTGGATTGTGACGACGAAGATATCTATACGCTCGTCGGCGCCGGCGAAGAAGACTACGCCGAAGGCAAGATCCTCATCACCAGCCCGGTGGCACAAGGCCTACTGGGCAAAAAGGTCGGCGACAAAGTCGAGATTCCGGTCCCGGCCGGAACTTTGAACTACGAAATCATCGAGATCCGCACTGAAGAATAGACGGGAGAAGGGCGTAACACTGTGGTAGCCGGAGCACAAGAATTCAGGCTTACATGTTCGAATTCTTGCGTGCTACGGCTACTTGTGGCTGTTATACATTTGCGCAAATCGGGCAGATTCTCCAGAATCACGTATCAAGAGTGGTGATTCGAAAAAATGCGGCCGGTTTCTCTTGCCGGCCCCTGGTATCCGATCGGCTGGTCGTGTAGATTTGTTTCCCTAGCCAGAAAAGTCAACTTAATCGGCAGAGCTTACACCCCCCGATAGCAGCCTGTCGGCTTTTCCGGCTAGCGGCCCGTTGAAAAACACAAGTTAGATCTACTAATTCAAACAATGCCGGCTTGCCGGGTTGTTTGAATTATGGCAGGTGCTTATGGCAAAGGTTCATAAACTCAATAGAAAGTAGAGTTTATAACTTCGACTACACAAGTCACACGCAATGAAAAGTAACCGACGCTGTGCGTCGCTTCCTTTCCATATAGGTCTAACTTGTGTTTTTCAACGGGCTGCTTGCCCACCCAAAACGGAACGGACTCATCGGGTGCAAGATTGTCGAACGGATTCAAGTCCGGCGCAGTCAACCCAGCGGCCACCGTCGAATCAGACGGAACAGTCGAGTGATAAAAGGGGCTGGATCTATTGATCGTCAGTCACTACGGGTACTCCACACGAATTGTGTCTGGTTCCTTTTTCACTCGGTGAATCGGCCTCACAACAAATTCAAATCACGTCGACGGCACCGCCTCATAAGCAGAAATTGCCGTCCGACGATAAACCGGCCCTACCCAAAAAGGAAGAGGAGAAGATCATGATCGTGCGCATATCGTTATGTGCAAGTGTATTGTTTATATTGTGCGGCCCTGCCTTCGGTAAGGGAGACACCGAAGCCGCCAAACCCAAGGTAAAACCGGCTGCCACGAAAGACGTGAAAAAGGAGGCTGCCAAACCACAGGCGAAACCGGACGATAAGAAAGCCGATAAGCTGGCCGCTCACGCGCAAACAGACAAATCGCAAAAGAAAAACGACAAACCAAAAGTCGATAAAAAGAAGCCTAATAACACCGATAAAAAAATCGTCAAAAAAACGCCTCGAAAATTCAAGCTGCTGGCCATCGAGAAAAACATCGCAATTTACACCAATCATCGCCGCACGCAGCATGGCCTGCGGCCCTTGGTAATCGACGAAAATCTGGTCAAGTCGGCCCGCCAGCATGCCATCTGGATGGCCCGCAGCCGTCGGCTTCAACACACTTCGCAGCCGGTTGCGGAGAACATAGCCATGGGGTACAGCAGTAGCCAGGGCGTCGTGCAGGGTTGGATGAACTCGTCGGGTCATCGGGCCAACATCCTCAACGGCGGCTACAGCCGCATCGGAACCGCCGCCTATGAAGCGTCCGACGGCACAGTTTACTGGTGCCAGCAGTTTCTACGTTAGCCGGCGGCGGCAACATCCATTGGTATAGACCGTTTGCCGTAGACCACTCCAAACCCATATATGCTCGGCGGCCCAGGTGCTCTTGCTACTGGGCCGCAAGACTATAGAATGGTGATTAGTGTGGCACGCTCATCCTGAGTGTGAGTATTGTTTCTCCACGCCCAGGATGGGCGTGCCACACGGCTATAATTTCGGCAGTCCAGTGGAAATATGTACTCGGCCTCGCGGCCGGGGCATGGTGTTGTCATGGTTGATCGCAAGTCTCGAACGGAATTGGCCTCGGCGCTAAGACAACTGTTCAACTTCCGCATGACAACGGCCGAGTTCCGCGAACGTGCGGGCAAGGAGTGGTTCGCGTCTGCCGACGAGGCGGTTCGTGTTATTTCGTTTTTCGGATCCTCCGCCCTGACCGGCGACATGGTGTTTCCCTCCTGGCTGGAACACGGCCGCCTGGATTCGATTCCGGCCTATCGCAAGGCGGCACGCTGCATCTGGTTCTTGCAAACAGACCTCTCGTACCAATGGCCGCGGCACCCGGAACACAATCCACTGGCGCGCCTGGCTCGCTGGGGTGTGGTTGTCGCCGCCGCGATGACCATCAGTCTGGCCCTGTTTACGCTCCTCGAAGCGTTTACGTCAAGCTCGCTTTCGGGCGGATGGGCCGTCTGGCTAACGCTTACCATGGCCGCGATAACCATATTGGGCTGGCTGCTATTGAGGTTCTGGTTCCATACTTCTCAACGCCGCTTCGAATCGGCCGGAGACTATAATGTTTGGCCCTTCCACAACCGCGTAGACTATCGCCGGGCTCGCCAGGCCAGGGCCACACTGCGGAGCGTTTCGGATGACATCGAGTGACCTCTGCGAGTTGTGCAACTGCGCGCCGCCACACAATTTCCACCACCTCATCCCCCGAACACTGCACAGCAACAAGTGGTTCAAGAAGCGTTACACCCGCGAACAAATGCAAGCGGGCTTGTGGCTATGCAAGGTCTGCCACGGCGCCATCCACGACCAGATCCCCAGCGAGAAAGAGCTGGGCCGTAATTTCAATACTAAAGAAAAACTGCTCGCTCACGAACAGATAGCACGTTTCGTCCAGTGGCGACGAAGCAGACTGCGGGAATGACGTGAATGTGAATTATTAAGGCCGGTGAAGTCAATTATTCCTCGAACTGCAGCCGTAACGTCGCTTCCTTTGTCAGTGTGGTATCCAGCCAAAAAGTCTTGCCGTCCCATGCGTATTGCTTCGGCCCCAGCGCGATGTTATTTAAGTACGCTTCCTTCAGCTTTCCTTGGGATCCATCGAGTTCAAATACGGGATTGACGCAGACCGTTTGCGGCTTGATTTTTATGGTCACCGTTTTGCCTTCGACCACCAGGTGGATGGCACGGCGTTCGGGCAAGTACGACGGGGCCTCGAGTCGCGCGGCTTGCAGTTCCAGCGAAGGCGGATTGGCATAGCTTCGGGCCCACTCGAGCAGCCGGCCGTCGTCGGCGCGGCTCATTCCAATCAGCCATGTCCAGGTTTGCAGCAGCATGGGCTTCGAACTTCCCAGGGTATCGATGGTTTGCACCCGAGCGGTTCGTAGCGGTTCCGGGCGGCTGCGAGCCCAACTCATCACGCTGCAATGGCAGGGCGTATGCCCGATGCGATCATCGATCGCCCAGCCGGTCGTTTTGCCCTGTCCCAAAGGCCAGTGGCTGCCCCAGTATGTGGGTGTTACCAATTGGCCCTTATCGCTGAAAGGCGGGAAAAACGTCGGTGGCAGGTTACGTTGCAGCGGGTTGAAATAGACGGCCGAGAGAGGTTCGTGATTGTTCAGCCGTACTCTATACACAGCCGGCATGTCGCGCGACTTGGCCTTGGCTCCCTGCTCGCCGTGCAGGAAGGGGAAATCTATCTCGCGTTTCTTTCCGTCCAGGAAGATGATGTCGACCAGGTCGCGCGGCAGGATACTGAAGGGATAGGTCGACTGCGGCGTGAGAATAATAAACTCGCTCAGTTCATAGTCGCCCTCGGGCCGGCTTTGCAAGGTCAACACGCGTGTACCGAATCCGTCGGGATAGAAGTAATAATCCTCGACAGTCGAATCTCCCCAGACTTTGTATTTGAAATCACACGACTGATAGCTCCAGCGGACGTGGACTCTCGCCCGGGTCGACTCCATGATTCGAACGCGTCCGTAACGCAACTCTTTATCCATAAGCGGCTCGACGCAGTCGGTGTATCCGTCCTTGGGCGGATCGGTCTCGGCCCACTCATAGCTGAGGCCCGTGTTATACCGGCCGGCCCAGAAGGGAACGTAACTCGAACCCCGCCAAAAAACGTACCGCGATCCATTAGGCAGAGCCACAACGACGTCCTGCAATTCGGGCTTCCAGAGCGTCTGGTAGCTTGTCGTGGAATAGGTGCCGTTATCGGAACGAACAGAAACCGGCGCATCGTAACGAAGTTTCGTTTCCACTGCACCGAACCGGGGCCACTTGGGTAGTCGATTCGCCCGCATCGTTTGAATCTTCTCGTGTTTAAGACTCTTGCCATCGGGCGAATCGATCGAGACATGCAGCACATCACGATCGGCTTTTGAAAAAGGTTGGGGCAGCGGAAGCCGGACCCTTGCCGGACGATCGCGCGGCAGCGTCAGCTTGGCCGTGGTTTTTTCCTCCACCGCCGATTCGAACCAAGCCGTCACCCGGGCTGATGTAGTATCTTCACTTCGTCGGACGGCCGCCACCTCGATTTTGCCCTTCTGTCCGGCTGCCAGCAGGAGCCAGTCGCTCGGAGGCAAGATCGCTCCCAGATCGACAGGATTGATTACCGTCTCGGGCCGTGCGACGGCCGCCGCCTCGAACGCTGGTGGAGTGCAGGCCTTGCGGACCAGTTCCATGGCTTTGCCATTTGCCCCTTGGGTGATCACCACCAACTCCGTAGGCCAACTTTTCAGCGAAACCCGGCACAAGTACGGGGGCTTGGCCGCAAACGACAACTGTTTCCGGTAAAGTTCTTTTCCTCGAAGGTAGGCAACCAGTATGTATTTGAATGCCGGCCGCGGTGCTTGAAGTAACTCGACCACGGCGTCGGGACCATGCCCAACGCGATCCAATCCAAAAGGCGGTAACCAGGGATGGGCGTTTTCGATAACGACCCGCGCTTGCGGTTGTGTTTGTGGCGGCTCAGTGGCGCAAGTTGTTGCAGGTGGAAGCAGAGCGACTGCGGCGAACCAAGCAACAATCATGAAGTCCAAAACATCCCAGCGTAATGGATGCATGGTTTCCTCCTACAAATGGCACGCAGGTGTTCTCAGAGTATCGGGTGGACTTTTGCAAAATTGCGAGTCAAGGGCACATGTAAAAGAAAGCTTTGCGAAGCGAAGGTTTATTTTACATTGTCTTGGCTGAACTAATTCATTGACAGATAACAAATTAACCTCTCTGCGGCGTTTAGATATAATTTGCCGGCTGCGCCGCCAATTTATATCTAAGTGCCCTTGACTCGCAATTTTGCAAAAG
>JAFGTN010000514.1 GCA_016934075.1 Pirellulales bacterium | reverse complement strand
GCCGCCCTCGTCAAAATCCTCCGCCTCGATACGGGCACCGTCCACAATCGTCCGCGCCGTACCGCCGAAGGGGCTCTGAGTGACAACGCCGGCCCTGGTCACGAGGATCGCCCAGTCCTCGCTGACGCTGTTGGGCGCCTGGCCGAGCGACACGCTGCCGCCGCCGGTGACCTGCGCGACCGTGCCCAACTGCAGGTTGCCGCCGTTGCGCGGGTCGAACCATTTCACATCAAAGCTGCCGCTAACACCGCTCAGATTGAGATTCGTGCTGCCGCCATTTTTGAGGTAAACCGCGTACACTTCGCCCGGCTTGATGAAGCCGTAGTCATTCGCCGCGCTGCTGATCGCGTCGTTGCTGGTCATTTCCCAGAAGGGAATATCGTTGTCGTTAAAGAAGTCCATCGCATAACGGCCGTAATCCCAGAAGGCGTCGCGGCTGCGGAAATCCTGGCAGGTGAGGTCGGAGTTGGCATGTTGGTAGCCGAAGTACCACTCGTTGCCCCATCCGCCGGCCATAAACGTGCCCCAGATCCCGTTCTTGCGGCCGTCCGTATGCGAGTTGCCCGCATCGTCGTCGGGGCGAAGTCCATGGCTGGCGTCGCCCGGCTCGTCGCAGGCCACGGCCCACGGCTTGCCGGCGGCATCAGAGCGATTCAAGTAGTCAAGCACTTTCGAATGAACATTGCTGAAATCCGAACTGTTGGTTTGCAGCGAGAAACCGGTCAATTCCGAAGCACTGCCCAAAAGGTCGTAGTGATTAGAGCCGTTGTGGATCACAATGTGGTGCTTATACGGATCGTGATCGTGGAAGTATTGCGCCCAGGACTGTTTTTGTGCCGTGTTTGCGTCGTTGACTTCCTCGCCCAGGTTCCAGTTCAGTGCGAGGTGGTGCGAAAAGCGGGCGATCAGTTCGCGATAATAGAGCTTGCGTTGCGTGCCCAGGTTTCCGCTGTCGAGCAGCAACTCATTTTCGGTCTCCTGGGTTTTGAAGTGCAGGAACATGCCCTGGTGGTCGGCGTGCTCGAACACGATCTCCCACTGGTCCAGACGCGAAACGTCCATGCGCAGACGCTCGTTGTAGTTGAGATACGGGAAGACGTTCCGATCGTCACCGCCGATATTCATGGTCAGGAAGCTGAAGGCATTCATTTCCTCGCCGGCCAGGTAGTTTACCGCGCCGATGATGCCCTTGCCTTTTCCTCCGGCCCAAGTCGGGTCGCCGGCGGTCCAATCCGCCACGTGCGGCGCCCAGTCCTTCACCAGGTTGTCTTTCTGCCCGTCGCTGGCGAATGGTCCGTCAAAATCCTCGTACGCCAGGAAGTTCTCCGGTGCGTCGGCGCCCTGTTTCAAGAAATACTCGCCTGTCTCCGCAAACCGCAGGTAGTGCCCGCCGACATATTCCAGCAATCCCTTGCCGCGGAAGTCGCGACCCTCGGGATCCTGGTCCGTCTCCGCCACGTTGATAATTCCGCTGTCACCGTCGAAGAACCCGGCGCTGCTGCCCGCGCCGGTGTCGGCGCTAACCGCCACGTTGCTGCCCGTACGGAACGACGCCGTCCACGTCCACTCACCCGTCTCGCTGGGCGCGAAATGCACGCGCCACTTGTTGCCGCTGTTCGCGCCCGTGTTGGCCGCGTCGCCGTCGGCGGCGTAGTAACCCGGCACCAGGTAGCTCTTACCCGAGGCCGCAAGGGTGAACGTGACGTTAAGGCGGTAGTCGGTAAACGGATTGGGAGTCGCGTTCTCATTGGTTTGCGGTCCGTCGAAGGTGAAAGTGACCTTGTGCCACTTTTTCAACTCTCCGGTCACTACCGCGGTGTCGCTGGCCCGGGAATCCTGAACTGCCGTGTTCTCGGTGCCCGCGTTTCCTTCGTCGTCCGCAACGGTACGGCTGGCAGTATAAGCCTCGCCGATAAGGACGCTCTCCTTTGAATCGACCTCACTGAAACACTCGCCCACCAATCCGGTCGCGGCCAGAATCCCCGCCACGGCCAGCATCTGCCGCGATTCCAGTGGCTCCATGCACAACTTCCGGCGGGCATGGTTGTGCCGGCTAAGGTGACAAGAGGAGCTTAATTCGCGTCCGTAAAATCGGCGTAGGCGGGCAACTAAATCGTCAAGCATGGGAGCATTCTCCAGCGATTGCCCCGACAGCCTCGAAACACCGTTCCGGTCAATACACCATGAGACACGTCGACTTCAAACTACCACTCCCGGCAAACCGTGTCAACTTTTCGAACCGATATAGATCATTTGGCCACCCCACACCAGCCTTTCGCCTTGCCGCTCACAAGAATGGGAAGGCGAAGTTGTTGTGAGCGGAGTGGCGCTAGCCACCTGCCCCGTTGATTGACCATTTCACTGCAAAAGCTGGAGACTAGCGCCTTGCCGCTCACGAAAATGGGAGGTCGAAGCTCCTGCTGAGCCGCACATATGTTAGCCTCGTTACGTGTGGCACGCCCAGAATGAGCGTGGAGGGGGCATGTCCTTGCCAGTCACCACCTTTCACGCCCCTCCCCTTCTCGAATTCACACCTTCGCCAGTTGATCTCTGTTTTCATACACCTTCAGCACGGCGTTATAAATATCATCCATGTCCTTTTTGGTGTTCAGAAATATCTGCTTGCCGCCGCAGCCGACGTATTCTGTGAAGAGTTGATCGTTGTCGGGGCAGTCACACATCCGGCGATAACTGTCAAGCCTTTCTTTCGAGTATATTTTGCTGAAAGTTTTGCCGGTCAGGGTTTTTTCGAGATAGCTGTCGCTTTTATTGATCGCGTGGTTATGCTGGTCGCCCGGTCCGCCGCCTGCGTGGAAACCGACTCCCTCCGCCCGCAAAGCCTTGAGGAACTGCGAGCGCGACGCGCCGTTGAAATGCTCTTTCTTATACCGGAACGAGAATGTGTAGAATCCGATCGCCGTGGTTTCGGGATAGCTCTTGCGCGGAACTATGCCCGGTATCTGCTCCAGCTTCGAAACCAGATATTTGTGGTTGTCCGTCATTTTCTTATGCTGGGCTTCGACTCGGTCCAGTGCGGGTATCAATATGGATGCCTGATACTCCGCCATTCGGGCTTTATAACCCAAGACGGGCAGGCCCCATCCTTTCACGCTTCCGTGGGCCCTGCCGAAATTGTGAATCGAGAAACACCTGTCCATGAGTTCGTCGTCGTCGCCCAAGATGGCCCCGCCTTCACCGCAGGTAATGTCCTTGCTGTTCTGGAAGCTGAAGCAGCCCAGGTCGCCGAGCGTTCCCGTATTTTTACCTTTCCATTCGGCCATATGTCCCTGGCAGGCATCTTCCACCACTTTGAGATTATGTTTTTTTGCGATAGCCTTGATCTTGTCCATATGGCACACTTCGCCTTCCAGATGAACCGGCAAAATGGCCCTCGTATTTTCCGTGATCTTCTCTTCGATCTTGTCCGGATTAATCATGAAGGTATCGGGATCGGTGTCGACAAACACCGGCAGCGCATCGTGTAGTAGAATCGCCTGGATAGTCGCAACGAACGTATAGGGCGTGGTGATCACTTCATCGCCGCCGCCGATATCGAGTGCCGCCAGAGCCGTAAAAAGCGAGTGGGTGCCGCAGTTCGTTCCAATACACCGCTTCGCCCCCATCATTTTCGCAAATTTTTTCTCAAACTCGCGTACAATCTTCGACCTCGACCACGTGCCGCTACGCAACGCGGCCAAGGTCATTTCCTCATCTTTCTTGCCCCACAGCGGCCACTTGCACGAGAGATCGATCTTTCGCACGGGTTTGCCCCCCAAAACCGCCAACTTGCCGGAATCCTTGCCCGCCGCGCCATATGCCGTCGTTGGAGTCGATGTTAAAGCAGCAGCCACCGGTACTGTCGACGCCGCCAAAAAATGCCTTCTAGTCACGTTCTTTTTGGGCATTACTAATTCCTTTCGTGTCGCGGGGAGGAGAAAAAGGGAGTTACCGTAAGGCATGTCTAAACAGCCGGAGCTAAATATCTATCGCCATATAATCAACTAATCTGATCGTATCTAATAATTGTGGTGTAAGCTGCGTGGAGACGTCAAGTATCGCATGGTGCATGCTCTTGCACGCACCAAGAGAAGGCGTGTAGAGGTCAGTTTCAAAAAACAAACAGTTGGAACCGTCAGCCAGTCTAAAATTTCCATTCTCCGGTAGTGCGTGCAGGCACGCTATCTACATCTACTCCTTGACCGATTTCCACCTTCGTCTTGCCGCGATCAGTCCCAGTCTGCATAGCGTGCCCCAGCTAACCCTGGGTTAATAAACCCCGGGTTAACCTTCCCTCTCCGCCATAAACCCAATCATGGCAACGTCTTACAAGAACAAAAAATATCGCCGAAATCCACAACTCCGCCCTCCAACGCATCTCCTTACCATAAAACAACTTACAGAAATCCCCAGCCCGCCGATATGCGCAATATACATAAGGCTTTCTCTTGTATATAGCAAGCATAATCATCGTAAGCACAAACCGCAAGCCAATTTATGGCCACCATATCAAGAACACTAAACACGTCAAAATACAAAAACAATCCGCCCCAAAACTCCCAATAAAATCCCAACACCGCCGAATATCCACCCGAACTCGGTGTTCGCGGCGGAGTTTTCGACGGCCGTTTTTGGGGCAGACGGCCGCCGGATACTTCTGCTGTATTTTTCCTCCCCGCACAGGTGAAACAGGAGACTAGTAAGGTGAGAAAGCTATTTGTTTGTAAGTTGGTGGCGGCCGCAATGGTCGCCGGATGTGTGTTTTGGGCCCAGTTGGCATGGGCCGATTCGGGCACCAAAGCGGAACCAATTGCCGTGGGCTCGTTCTGCGGCTATGACGGGATGTTCGAAAACATCGGCACGATAGGCAAGGTGTCGGGCAACCCGGATCTGGCCGTGGGGCTCGAAGCTATGCTCAAACTCGTCACCCGCAGCCACGGGCTGGACGGGCTCGACAAATCTAAGCCGTGGGGCGCGGCCGTGTATCTCAACGGCAAAAAGCCTTCGGGCTACGTTTTTCTTCCGGTAACCGACTTGCAGAAGCTGTTGGCGATTCTGGAACCGTTCGTGGGCAAGGCCGAAGACGCGGGCGACGGCGTGCTGAAAATTTCCGGCAAAAAGGGCAAGGCCGAAAAGCTCTTCGTCAAACAGAAAGGCTCTTGGGCTATCATTTCGAAAAAGCAAGAGAATCTAGCCCTGGCCTGCGACAATCCGGCCGAACTGCTGGGCGATTTGCCCGAAAAGTACGATCTGGCCATCAGTATCAACGCGTTAAACATTCCCGCCGACTTGCGCGAGAAGGTAGTCGAGAAAATCAAAAAAGATGCCGCCAAGGATATGAAACGCCGTGACGGCGAGGATGATATCGAGCATTCCGTTCGTTGCCGCGTTACCAAGGATCTACTCGCGGCGATCACCGGTGCAGTAAACGACATCAGCCGCATCACGGCGGGATGGACGCTGGACAATAAGACCGAAAAAATTCATGCCGACGTTACCGTGCTGGCCAAACCCGGCAGCGAGACGGCCAGGCAGTTGACTCGCTGGAGCAGTTCGAAAACCCGTTTCGCCGGCTTCCGCATGACCGAGGCCGTCTGGGCCGGCAGCCTTGCCGGAGACCTCAACGACAACGAAGCCGACACGCTCAAGGCCGTGCTCAAAGCGGTTCACGACAAGGGATTGCAGGATATCGAAAAGAAAGACAAACCAAAGAGCCACCGCGAAGCGGCGGCGGGCTTGTTGGGCGATATTTATAACGCTTTTAACGAGGTAGTGGGTGCAAAGCGAATCGATAGCGCGGCTGCGCTGTTGTTCGAGCCCGGTTCGCTCACGTTGCTCGACGCCGAGTATGCACCGAATCCCCGGGAGTTGGAAAAAATCGCCGGAAAGATTTCCGATATAATTCTGGCCGAACACCCAGAACTGAACGATGTTGTAACCATTAAGCCCGATGTCGAAGAGCACGAAGGCGTGCGATTCCATTCGGTTTCGCTTAAGATTCCCCCCGATGCCAAAAACCGCGAAAAGGTCGTGGCACTGATAGGCGAAACCTGCGAAGTGATTTTGGGTGTCGGCAACGACAGCATCTATATGGCCGCCGGACGCGAACCGCTGGCCACGCTCAAAAAGGCCATCGCAGCCTCGACCAAGGATCTTGACAGCAGCGTCCCGCCCGCGCAAATGTCCATCGGAATGCGCTCGCTGGCCGGGCTGCTTGCCGAGATATCCAAAACCGAAAAAGAACAATCCAAGATGGCCACGCTGGCCAAACTGCTGGAAACGGCCGGCGACAAGGACCACATCGTGCTCAGTGCCGTACCGGTCGAAAACGGCCTCAGTCTACGGTTTGAAGTCGAGGAGGGTATCATCAAAACCATCGGCAAAATGAGCACCATGTTGCCCTCGAGTATCACCGGAGTTTTGGCTAAATAGGCAAACGGCGCTAAGATCGGGAAAATTGCGATGAAAGCCCTGGCATCCGTCGGGGCTCATCGCTAAGATTTCAGTGAGATAAACAGACAACCCGTAGGTCGGGTGGCACGGGCTGCTTGTCAGCCCGTGAAAAGTAGGTCACGCTTGCCGAGCGGGACCTTGGAGTGGAGAAAATCCGTTATTTCAGGTCCCATCCGGCAGACGGGACCTACTTCACTCGCCAAATTCGAAATTTTCAAAGGGCTGTTAGAAATTTAGTAATAACCATTAATTTTGTAAAAAGGAGAGCGGATCATGAGAAAGACACTTTTATCTACACTCTGCGTGGGAATTTTGTTGGGTGGGATTGCCGTGCACCGGGCCGCGGCCGCCGACGTCAAACCCCTGGCCACCGTC
>JAFGTN010000513.1 GCA_016934075.1 Pirellulales bacterium | reverse complement strand
CCTCAGATCATTGTCGGCGCGCTTCCGATCGAAGCGTTTATCCTGCTTTCGCGGCTTGATTAACTGCACCATCACCAGATCGCCCGTGGCTGCGTCGCCTGATCGTTTAGCGGGTATGTAGATATCTGCCACTTGACCGGCCATTCGCTTGCCGTCGACACCCCTGGGCCGCACGAATCCGAATCCTCGTTCGGTGCGTTGAAAAACGCCCACCAGCCTGTTGCCCTTGAGTTTGCCCGCAGTTTTGCCCGCAGTTTTGCCCACATCCTTACCAGCTTTTTTGTCCTTCGATTTCTTTTCTTTCTTACTTGTCGTCTTATCTTTAATGATGTCTTCCGTTGTCCTGTTCTCCGTCTTTTCCTTTATTGAGTTATCCATTGCCCCAGTCTGCAGGACACTCGCTTCTAGCAAATGGTTCGGGCCATAAACCAATAGTCCCTGGCTAACCATGCTTTTGATGACCCGCTTGAACTGGGGCATCTGGTCCTTGGGCACATTGAGCCGTTTGGCAATCTGCCGCGGTTTCAGCGGACGATAGTTCTTACCCCCGGCGATATCCAAAATTGCCTGTTCAAGCCGTTCCGCGTCACCGGTACCCATATCGTTCCCCACAACCACCTCCCTGAGCCGATTGGGCTCGTCATTAAAACTCGTAGCATGTCGCGGGCATATCCTGCAAAATCATACCAAAACTAAACACCTCAAGCAGCCAAACCAACCAACTTCAAACTTGGTCATTGAACATTCGTCATTCCTTCCTCATTCTGATTTCGACATTCGGCATTTCTGCCCTCCACCCTCTGCCCTCTGTCCTCTAACACCCATCCTCTCCCAAACCCTACACCTGCCCCTTATAAAGCTTACGCCCCAAATTCTGATGATATCCCGTCCAGGAACTATCCACGTTGGGATCGTCGCGAATCAATTGTTCGAACGAAGCGATTTTTGCGTCAAGATTGTCCAATTGCGACAGGGCCATGGCTTCGAGCGTCATGGGCAGTTTGGGGCTACCGTACTCATATTCGCCGTGATGGCTGATGAGGATATGCTTCAGACGCATGACCGTGTCGGCGTCGATCGGTTCGCCCGAAAGTTTTTCGGCCTCGGCCACCTTGGCTTCCAATATGCTGACTGAGAGTACCAGATGTCCGAGCATCTGACCTTGGTCGCTGTAGCTCAGATCGCGTTCGTAGTTCAACTCGTCGGTCTTTCCGATATCGTGTATGAATGCCCCGGTGAGAAGCAGATCGCGGTCGATTTGCGGATAACAGGGCGCGATCCGCTGCGCGAGATCCATCAACGAATAGGTATGCTGCAGCAGCCCGCCGTGATAGGCGTGGTGGTTTTTGATACCGGCAGGTGCCCGCGAAAACTTTTCCATAAATTCGTTGTCGAGCAGAAAGCACTCTGCCAGATTACGTAGCGATAGGTTATCCATGCCGCGAAGCATTTCACCGATGCGAACCACCAGGCGATCGACTTCGGCTGTGGACATGGTGGTGAAATCGCTCTCGTCGATTTCGCTAGGATCGACGCGTGTGATGCGCGTGGCGATCATCTGTATGGAACCCTGGAAAAGCTGGGTTGTGCCTTCCACACGAACGTAATCACCGTTTTCGAAGGTTTTATACAGCCCTTCCGAAGCGTTCCAGAGCCGCGCATTAACCGATCCGGTGCGATCGGAGAGCATAAGTTGCAAATAAAGATTGCCGTTACGGTTGGGTCGGAGTTGCTTCTCCGATGCCAAAAACACCTGATCAACCGTTTCCTGGGCAGTAAGCTGATTTATATAGCGTCGCGACATGCGCGTTTCCTCTTGGAGCAATGGGTATTAAGTAAAAAATGGAACACTTCAACCATATGGTAGCCGGATTCGCAAGAATTCGAACATGAATTGGTATAGCACGTCAAATGTTCAGAATCTTGCGAATCCGGCTACAAATAAATGTGGACCATCGATTTTAGGTCCGCAGCCCCACCTCTACAAGGGGGCCGGTATTTAGAAAAACGGACTTACGGTATCCTCGCTTCCCTAATCCCCCATTTCGTGTTCTCTCGATAATCAGTAATCCAACCGGGGTGGTTGGACATTGGTTCCCGGCCGTTAGAATGGTGAGTTTGAAGGTCGGGTGTTTATTTAAGTAACATGTGGACTTTTACAAATACAAAATTGCGAGTTAAGGGCACATGTAAAAGAAAGTTTTGCGAAGCGGAAGTTTCTTTTATATTGTCTTGACTGACACAAATTTATTGACAGAGAACAAGTTAACATCCGTGCGGGAGATCGACCACTTTGGGTATATTCATTTCAATCGACGGTTGCGACGGTACCGGAAAATCGACTCAGATCGAACGACTTTGCGACTGGCTCCGCGGGCTGGGACACGAACTGGTAACCTGCCGTGATCCCGGCAGCACGGGTTTGGGCGAAGCGGTTCGCGAACTCTTGCTGATGCGCCACGATCTGCGCATCGACCGCCATAGCGAGATGTTTCTTTACATGGCTGCCCGTTCGCAGATGGTCGAAGAGGTCATCCGTCCGGCCCTGGCGGAGGGCAAGACGGTGGTCTGCGATCGCTTCCTACTGGCAAACGTTGTCTACCAGGGCCGTGCCGGAGGATTGGACCCGGATATGCTCTGGCAGGTGGGACACGTGGCCACCGGCGGCCTTTCACCCGACCTGACGATCGTGTTGGACATGCCCGCCGATGCGGCCGCCGAGCGACTGGACCGAGGCTTGGATCGTATGGAGCAGCAAGGCGACGCCTTCCATGCCCTCGTGCGCGACGGCTTCCTGGCCGAAGCCCGAGAGTTCGAAAACCGCTTCGAAAATGTACAGATCGAGGTTATTGCAGCCGACCGCTCGATCGAGGAGATCGAAAAGGATATTCGCAAGGTCGTGACGGAGTTTTTGGGTTAGTTCGACATTTATACATTCTTAATTCTTTCGACATTCGAGCTTCCCCATTCGACATTCCTACCCTATTAATTCAACATCCACATAAACGGTACTTAATCGATGGCTTGGAACGGCATTTTTGGACATGACGACATAGTCGAGCAGTTTCGCCGCGCGGTCGGACGAGGGCGGCTGGCTACAAGCTTTTTGTTCGTGGGTCCAAGCGGTATCGGCAAATACACGTTTGCTTTGCGTCTGGCCCGGGCATTGCTGTGCCAAGAGAGCGACCCTCGCGAGCTTGATGCTTGTGGTGAGTGTGAAAGCTGTACGCAGGCGGATGCCGGCACGCATCCCGACATTTCGATTGTCCGAAAGCCAACGGAAAAATCGGAATTGCCTTTGGAACTCTTAATCGGCCCCCTGGAAAAACGTATGCGCGAAGGTCTATTGCACGATATCGGGCTGAAACCGTTCATGGGCGGGCGGAAGATCGCCATTATCGATGACGCCGACTACCTGAACGCCGAGGGCGCCAACTGTTTGCTGAAAACGCTGGAAGAACCGCCCCCGCGGTCGGTGCTGATTCTGATCGGCACCAGCGCCGCGCGGCAACTGCCCACCATTCGCTCGCGCTGTCAGATTGTGCGTTTCCAGCCCTTGGCCGAAGACCTGCTGGCGGAGCTTCTGGTTGAGCAAGGCGTGGTATCCGGCATCGACGCGGCCCGCAAACTGGCCATGCAAAGCGAAGGTCGTCTGGATCTGGCCGTCGAACTGACCCAACCGGAAATAGGGCCTTTTCGCGAGAACCTGCTTCATGGCCTGGCCGAACCATCGTTTAACAGCCTCCGACTGTCGGCAGCCGTGCTGGCCTTTGTGGAAGAAGCCGGTCGTGAACCGGCCCTGCGGCGACGGCGTCTGGCACAGGTTGTCCGCATGGCAATCGAATTCTACCGGCAGGTAACACGCGCGGCAGGCGGCGCCCCCGTGTCGGATGACTCTCTGTCGACACCGCTGGTCGAACGTTCGCTAGCAACCTGGGCCGCCACCGACAACGTGGCCCCCGACTGCCTCGATCGGTCGCTGGAAGCCCTCGCCCAAATCGACCGCAACGTGCATCAAACGGCCCTGGTGGAATGCTGGATGGATGATCTTGCGAGAATTTATGCGTCATAGCACACCCAACACTAACCCGAAGCGCAAGCGAAGGGAGAACAACGTTTGTACTTATTTTCCCTCGCTTGCGCTTAGGATTGATGTACTACACCAAAGAACCTGATGCGGTCCCGCAACCAGTTGAAAAAGCACTTTATTCTCGCAACACATAAACTATCGGCAGCGGCAAAACAATCAGGATCTCGATGATCGCAATCACTTCAAGATCAACGTTCAAGAAACCTCCGGAAGTTCATAACCTTTTCGTCGCGGGCGGTCGTTCCAGGCGTTGGCCTCGTCGTCATCGACGAATCTTTCGGTCTCGGGATCGAATTTCAATTTGCGGCCCATCCAGCGGGTGATGTTGGCCAGGTGGCAGAAGGCGATGGAACGGTGCCCGATCTCCACGTCGGCCACGGGTCGTTCTCGGGTTTTTATGCAATCAAGCCAGTTCTGCATGTGCCAACGGGCTTGCCACAGCGCGATCTTGTCAGACCATTTGGCCTCCTCATCCGTCTCATTGACCTGTTTCAGCAGTTGGTTGCGGATATCGATTGGATTGGACATGAACTTATTGCGATTGATTTCCAATTTGCCTTTCTCACCGATAAATATCGCGCCGCCCATGGGACCTTTGCCCTTGGGAATCTCGAATTTTACCAGACTGCCGTCGGCATAGCGGGCATTTACCTTTCCATCCACGCCGGGGGTAACCGGCTCGAATTCGACCGGTAGCGTGTTGTCCTTCCCCAAGGCCCATTGAACTTGATCGACACCGTGCGCGCCCCAGTTTGTCATCTGGCCTCCGACGTAATTTCGGCCAATCGTAGCGCCGGAACCAAAGGGCCGCCACTCGCTCTGATTAAGGTGCAAATCCCAGTTGAAGCCCGAGGGAATAGGAGTCGCTTTGTAGCTGTCGACCGGCGGCGTGGGGCCCACGCCTGTATAGTTCATGACCGATACATATTTCAGTTTCCCCAAGCCGCCGTTTTTCACAAATTCGCAAGCCACGCGATTCATGGCCATCGAACGCTGTTGGCTTCCGACTTGGAAGACGCGCTTATGTTTCCGCACCGCACGAACCAGTACGCGACCCTCCTCGATATACAAGCATAAAGGTTTTTCGGCATAGACATCCTTGCCCGCCTGGACCGCGTGGATACACGGCAAAACCCGCTGGTATTCCTGCCCGGCAATAATAACAGCATCAATATCTCGTCTGGCAATAAGCGGGTGATGACTACCATAAATATCCCATTTTGTTCCTCTTTTCTTCCGATACTCAAGAGCTTGCGGCAAATTGCAATCGGCCAAGGCAACCTGCTGAGCGGATGGTGGAAGTTGCTCCATCAACAACCTCGCCCGATGGCCGGCGCTAACGACACCGACTATAACACGATCATTGGCCCCGGGGCGATCACCTTTGGCCAAAACTCCGCGCGGAATCAACGTGGGAAGCGCAAAGGCCGCCGAACCAAGAGCAAGAAAACGTCGACGCTCCATACGATTGGAATGCATGCTGTGTGTTCCTTGATAAAAAATCGGTTTACGGATTTTATTCAACGATAATCGGAAATGGTCATAACCCGCGTTTTTGATACGGATAGTGGAAACCGTGAGTACCAGCATCATAAGCTAATACACTTCTAATCGTATTGATCCGCCACGGTGGTGTCAATCTTCAGGGGGAGAAATGCAGGAGAAACTTCTTGATAGCTTTGGCGATGTCCGGCGTGTCGATATCGCCGGGAAATGAGGTTTTCGAAGCCAAATTTCAAAAAAAGAACCCACGGCATTTGGCCATGGGTTCTTGTGTTTAACATCGTAATTGTTTTTGACTCTACATCAACCGCCTTTGCCCGAGGCATCCTCGTCGCCGCCGGCGGCCGCGCCCACGGTAGGCGGGTCTTTGGGCTCTTCGGTAACGGAACTATCGAAAATGAGTTGCGTCTTGCCGCCCACTTTCTTGGTTTTGACAGTGATGGTATCCTTGCCTTGGAACTCGCCTTTGAGCAGTTCCTCGGAAAGTGGATCTTCGACATTAT
>JAFGTN010000512.1 GCA_016934075.1 Pirellulales bacterium | reverse complement strand
TTTCCGCGGGTAAGCCAATCTGCAATCATACCGATTGGGTAGATACACGCGGTCGGCCGATTTCTTGCCATGAAGGTGGAATCACCCGCGTCGGCGACACGTTCTACTGGTACGGGACTTGTTATGAAGGAAATCCGAGATTTCTTTTTGGTCCGCCCGCGGCTGGACTGCAGCGAGATTTCAACGTCTACAGTTCCAAGAATCTAGTGGACTGGAAATACGAAGGTGTCTGCTTGGAATTTCCGAAGAAAGGTCCCAATCCTTTTGGTCGTACAACATCCCACCGTCCCAATGTGCTTTACAACGCAAAAACTAAAAAGTATGTAATGTGGTTCTTTATCTGCTTGGATTATCCCGGCGTCCTACTTCACGTCGCCGTTGCGGATAATCCGATGGGGCCGTTTAAGATCCTGGGACCGCGCTACTCGGGCGAAAAATCCCACGGTTGGGCTCAGGATTTGGGGCTCTTTAAGGATGATGACGGCAGGGGATATCTGGTCTACGACGACGGGCATCGAAACATACGCGTCGATTTGCTCTCCGATGATTACACCGAGTCGTCGTACAATACGGTAATCGCGCTAAAGTCCCATGGAAAGCCGCCCGTCCATGAAACCGGGATAGCTTATGAAGGCGCCGCCATGATAAAATATAAGGGAAAGTACATCGTGGCCGGATCCGGTGTGGTCGGCGCAAACAATTCGGAAACATGTTATGCTGTGGCCGATTCGCCCTTGGGTTCTTATAAAGAGATGGGACGCATGAGTGAACAGAAGACCTGGAACAGCCAGATATCAAACTTCGTCTATATCAAGGAATCTGACAAGGTCTTCGCGATATGCGACCAGTGGTTTGTCGGTCCTCACGGCGTTGATCGTAATATGCCTGCCGACCGGTCGCGGCAATTGTGGCTGCCAATTGACTTCAATCCCGAGACGGGGGTGGCAAAAATGTTGCACGTCGAAAAGTGGGATCCGTTTAACTGAACACGCTATCCTGGTAAGGCGTTTACCGCCTGAAAGCGGGACAAAAACTACAAACCGCCGGGATTCAAACAAACGAATGATTCACATTCAAACCAACAGTCGAAAAGCTTTTACTCTGGTAGAGCTTCTTGTCGTGATCGCCATCATCGGCATTCTGATTGCCCTGCTGTTGCCGGCGGTTCAAGCGGCACGCGAGGCTGCGCGGCGGGCTCAATGCACAAACAAACTCAAGCAGCTCATGCTGGCTGTGCACACCTACCACGAGACATACCGCACGATGCCGTTGGCATCTATTTCCGACCCTGACCCCGATGCTAGTACGGGCTGGGGATTGCAGATTCTTCCCTTCATCGAACAGAGCGGATTGGATGACAGGCGTGTCGCCTCGCATTCCGGTGCGTTTTACGGCAAATGCGGCGGCCAATGTCCTCGTGTCGCAACATATCTCTGTCCAAGCAACTCGAACGAGACACAAGCGGGGCCGGGATCGCCTCCCCCGGTTTGGTTCGTCTCCCACTACTTCGCTTCGATCGGCGTTTGGCAAGACAGCATCTGGAGCACGAAACCCTGTAACGGATTCTTTCCGACACATGACAACCCGCATAATTTTACGGCGATTCGGGATGGATTGTCGAAAACCTGGGCCATCGGCGAGGTTGGAACCGCAAAGGACTCGACTGACTGCACGTGTTATCAGGCGTGGGCTGGCGGATATATCAAGGGTTACGGGCGATACATGACGGCAGGAGCTATATATTCGACGGCCCTCGACACCGAGTCGATTTTTGCCGGCAATACCAACCTGATCAACGGCAATCGTGGCGGTTGTGTTAATCCCAGTAACCCCAGCGGTGTATTTGTCGGCGGTGGGCCAGACAAGTTTTATTTCGGTAGTCTACATCCTGGCGGTGGCAACTTCGGCATAGGAGACGGATCGGTCAGTTTCTTCTCCGATGAGACGGAAGCAAAGATTCTCTGGGCAATGGCCACCCGCGACGGCGGTGAAACGTCTCAACAAAATGAATAGAACTGCAAATGCCTCGATATTGGTTATCGCAATCGCGACCGTAAGCCTGCTCGCGGTTTGTGGTTGCGACGCTCCCAGTTCCCAACATGCGACTATCAATCTAACCGGCACGGTCAAAGTCAACGGCGCCGCCGTGGAGCAAGGCCGCATTCGCTTCAATCCCACTAAACCTGATCAGGCCGAAGCGGCCGAAGGGCCCATTTCCGACGGACATTATAAAGTAGACAACGCACCTGTCGGAAACGTCCTCGTGACGTTTGTCGGTTTGAAGAAGACGGGTCGGACCGTTGAGATGTTCGGCAAGAAGGCAGAAGAAACGGTCAATATCATTCCCACCAAGTATTCACGAGGTCTTTCCGTAACCATTAACGGTGACGGCAACCGTAACTTCGACTTGAAATAGGTTTATTTCGAAAACAATCTGGATTACTATGAACCACGTAGAACGTTTTAGGGCGGTGATGGATTTCAAAAGCGTGGATCGACTCCCCCGATGGGAATGGGCCATGTGGTGGGATCGGACTATCGAGAATTGGAAACAGCAAGGGCTGCCCAACGAACTTGACACGGTATTCGATATCCACGAATACTTCGGGCTCGATCCCTATCAGCAGTTCTGGTTTTCCACCACCGACGACACCATATGTGCCGTGCAGCACCATGTCGAGGGGCCAGTTTCGAACATGGACGACTATCTGCGGCTGCGTCCCAAGCTCTTCCCCGATCACGGACGCGCCATCGAATCCATGCGTCCCTGGTCCTCGCGGCAGGCGGCCGGCAACGCTGTGGTTTGGATCACGCTTGAAGGTTATTTCTGGTTTCCTCGCACGCTGATGGGGTTCACCAAGTTGAGCCTTGCGTTCTACGACCAACCCGAGCTGTTACATCAGATTAATCAGGACCTGACCGACTATAATCTGCGGATTCTCGAGCAAGTCGAAAAGGCCTGTGTGCCCACCTTTGCCACCGTGGCCGAGGATATGTCGTATAACAACGGCCCCATGTTGTCCGAGCAGCATTTTGACGAATTCATAGCTCCTTATTACCGTCGTATTGTTCCCCGCCTTCGGGAGATGGACATTATCCCGCTCGTCGACACAGACGGCGATGTCACCAAAATGGTTCCTTGGCTAATGCGCGAAGGTATCCGCGGAGCGCTGCCCTTGGAACGCCAAGCGGGCGTGGACGGCATGGAACTTCGCCGCCAATACCCGAAGTTTTGCATGATCGGCCATTTCGACAAGATGGTGATGGACCGGGGCGAACAGGCGGTGCGTGACGAGTTCGAACGGCTGGTGCCGCTGATGCGGTCGGGCGGTTTCATCCCCAGCGTTGACCACCAGACACCCCCGCATGTGACGATGAACCAGTACCATGACTACCTGCGCCTGCTGAAAGAATACACATAAGCGACAAACAGTACATTCATGTAACACTTTGAACAATTAGGGTGGCATCCAAACAAGAACTTCGAAGTAGCTCTGGTGGGGCAGAATCTATTAGACAACCATCATCCTGAGTTTACTCAGGGCTTTACGGCCTACGTGTCTTCAGAAGTCCGCTGTACCGTTTACGCGCAACTCACCTGGCGACGATGACAATCCGGTATTTGATTCGTTTGGAACTATTCTTCCACTCGCAACGTTACCGGTCCGCGCAGACCGGAAGGTGACAGCTTGTGGGTGGGTTTCAGGTTGCTCAGCCCACCGGTCGACGAAGTCCATGTTCGGCGTTTGTCTTCGGGCAGGGACGCGTCGCCGATGATGCGGTTGGCCCATACGTTGATGATGTCGATTTCCAGTTCGTTGCCGGTCGGTTTCAGTAAACCGGTCACGTCAACCTTCCAAGGCGGACACCACAACACACCCAGGTCGCGACCGTTGAGCCGCACTTCGGCCACGCTGTGCAAGGTGCCCAGTTCCAGCCAGACACGGCGGCCTTTTTGTAGGCTGGCCGGCGGGGCGTCGAATGTTTTGCGATATGTTGCCCTGCCCGAGTAATGCTTGATATCCGGCTCGGGACGCTTGGTCCAGTCGTCTAGTTCATCGAAGGTTACTTTCTGGGGGCCGCCCCACTTGGGATCGAATCGCAAATCCCATGGGCCCTCGATGGTCGACACGGTTTTCAACGCCGGGAAGTTTTTGCCGCCACTGACTGCTTTGGTTTTATCGATCGGTTTGCGGAAGACCACGAAGCAGCTTCCAACCGGCGGTAGAGTGATGGGTACTATGGTTTGATCGTTCTCTTGACGGAATTCGGGCAGGTCGCGGATTTCTCCGGTCACTGCGTCCCACAGTTCGGGTTGCCGTCCGGTAACGCGAAAGGCTATTTCCAGATGGGCCGTGTCGCGGTGCGCGTCGAGCGATTCGGCGCCGGCGTAGCTGATCTGCAGGCCGTCGTGGGAAAGGCCATGCTGGGCGATTTTCTCCTGGTTGGAAACGAAGTAGAAGTCCACGTTGCCGTCGCGGCGGTGAATCCAGTCGACCGTGCCTACACCTTCAACCTTCTTGAATTCCAGGTTGTGGGTTATGCCCAGCTTCTTCATGGCGTCGTCAACCGAGATGCCGCTGAACACGCGACCTTTTCCATAGGCGTTCTCGGTAACCGTTTTTCCGTCGATCGTGCCCCAGAGTTCATCGGCCAGTTGCTTTACCTCTTCGTCGCATCGAGGATAGTTGCTGAGGCTGGGCGAAGACTGAGGTTTCGGACCGATGATCGTGGCTCCGGACTTCACCAACTCTTTGATCCGTTTGAGCAGACGAGGGGTTATGCGGGTGTCGTTTTTCAGGACCAGCACGCGATAGCACATGCCGTCGGGTAGTACGAGACGTCCGTCCTTTACCCCGACCCGCGTTAGCAGAGTCTCCGCGTCACAGCCATCGTAGGAATATTCGTCGGGCCAGGGTGTATCGATATGCTTCTTGGTCGGCAGCGTGTTGGGCGCGCCTTCGCCGTAAAAATAGAGGATGTCTCCTACGTACAGTCCCTGTTGCAGCATGAACGAGCAGCGTCGCAGATAGTCGATCCAGGTCTTGGCCGGCCGCCCCCACCAGGTGTCCTTGCGGCTGAAGTTTGTTCCGAAGGGGCCCATGGTCATACCCGGGAAACGTTCGTTCGGCCAGGGATCGTGCGCGAAAGTGTGAAACACGAAGCGGTTGATGCCCATGGCAAATGCCAGATCGCCGATACCCTTGATCCCGTACGGATCGGTGGTCCAGTTATCGAAGCACAAGAAGGCCTCGGCGGCGGCGATGGGCTTGCCGTGTATGTGTGCGCCGGAGGCAGCCTCGCGGGCATCCCAGCGAGCGAACAGGTCGCCGTAAACGCAATTGAAAGTCTGAAACTCGCCCATGGGAAGATCGCAACGGCCTTTGACCTGTAGTTGGTCGACAGTGGTCTGCGTCAACGCGCCGGCGACTTCACCTTGGAACTTCAGACCGTGTTTGCGGCATAGCTCTCGGAGCTTGCCATAGTAGTTGTCGGCCAACAAATCGGCGATCGTGCGACGTACGTCCCAGAGGAAGCGGTCGCTCAGAGATGGGCTGTCCACAACGCGACCGCCGCCGTGAACCACTAGCCATGGCGTGGGATCGTATCCCCGACGCTTTTTGAACTCGCCGATGAATTTAGGAGTGAAGTTAACGTCGCCTGCTTCCCAAGAATCGACATGCACGGCATGGAATCCCGTGCCGACCAGATCCTTGAGCTTCTCGGCTACCCGGCCGGCATATTGGTTGAAGTGGTGTTCAACCGCCGCGGCGTCGAGCTTGTCGCACTCCAGACCGGCGAATTCGCGGGCGCAAGGGCAGTTGAGTCGCCCTACCGGTGCGCAACCGATACGGACGATCATCCAATCGCCATGCGGCGCGTTCCAATTCAGGGAGCCGTCGGGCTTGAGAAGTTTAGTCAGGTCCAACACGTCTTTGGACTTGATCGTGGACGCGGCCCAGTCTGGTGTGGGCGATCCGATGCGATCTTCGGGCTTGCGGATGTCGGTCCAAGGGCCGTGAAAGGACGCCTTGTTCTGATAGTCGTGCACCAGCGAGTCACCTGAAAGTTTGATATCGGTGGCCGTGCCGCCT
>JAFGTN010000511.1 GCA_016934075.1 Pirellulales bacterium | reverse complement strand
ATTGTGTGGAAAAACTGACACGCGACGGCAAACTTGTGACGGCTGTCCGGCGTGCCCCCTCAAAGATCGTAATCCAGAAGGCCACTTACGGTCCGCCGGGTGATGCGGCACGCACCCGCAACGTGACCGACCGTGTGCGGCAACAGATCGAGCAGGGGAACTACTCTTTCCACGTCGCCGTGATGGCCCAAGGCGATGACCCGGCCGTGGGTGTTGTGAAAACGCTGACTGTCGAGTACACGACAAACGGCGTGCCTCAAACGGCAAGCGCGACAGACCCGCAGACGATCCAGATACTGGACGCATCTCTAAACGATGGCAATATGCCGGACGCCGATATTCACTGCGACGGTGACGGACGGCTTTGGGTCGAAGCTCGCAAGCCGGGGAAGTACGAGGTTAAGACGACCTCGGGCAAGATAGCCCAAATCGATGTCGCTCACTTGCCGAAGCCATACGAACTGACCGGTCCTTGGCAGCTACGCTTTCCACTCGAATCCGACAAGGCAAAAAATATCATACTAGGCAAGTTAGCTTCTTGGGCCGAACATTCCGACGCCGAAGTGAAATACTTTTCCGGCACAGCAACCTACATCAAGAAGTTCCAACTACCGCAAGGTATGATCGGCAAGGGCCGTCGCATTCGCTTGGATCTTGGGCGGGTTGCGGTGATCGCACAAGTCAAGCTTAACGGCAAGGACTTGGGCATTCTTTGGAAGCCGCCTTTCGGTATTGATGTTACAGACACATTGCAGCCAGGCGAAAATTCACTTGAAGTACGTGTTACCAACCTGTGGGTCAACCGATTGATCGGCGACGAGCAATTGCCTCCCGACTGCGAGTGGGGTCCGCCAAACAAAAGGGGCGGACGCCCGATAGCGAAATGGCCGCAGTGGCTACTCGACGGCAAGCCCAACCCGACGGGACGACATACGTTCGCAACCTGGCAACACTGGAACAAGGATGCGGCGTTGCTCGAGTCGGGGCTGCTGGGGCCGGTTAGACTGGTGGCGGCTGAGCGTATTAGAGTGGAGTTTTGAGCGATAGAGTGTATAAACGGACTTTTGCAAAATTGCGAGTTAAGGGCACTTAGATATAAATTGGCGGCGTAGCCGGCAAATTATATCTAAACGACTGTATAAACGACTTGATCCGGCAAGCCCAAGACTTGCCGGATCAATGTGTACGTGTCGTTCGTATCTGCGGAATTTAACGCAGTCGTTTATCTGTGCTCTAGAATTCGTACTTCAGTTGCAACCACCATGCATTGTTCGCTTCGGTATCGCAAAGTGTACCGAACATGCCGTATCCGGCAACAAGCGTTGCATGATCGCTAAGGATATATGCAACGTCGAAGGCATGCCAGTGATCCTCATTACCGATCAGTCCGGGGATTTGGCCGTATGGGTCGGGCTTCTGACGGAACTCGTAGGCCAAGACCCAATTATCGCACGGAAGCACAACGATGTTGCCTTCAAACGTTGCGCGGTAATCGTGGCAAAATCCCAAAAATCCCAGTTGGGCTGCCTGGCTGGCGCGCAAACCTCCGGTTACCATTACGGGACACCCCAGTATTTCGGGCGGAATCGCTCTTGTCGCCGTGATTGTGAAATCAACGCCGTTTTCACGCCCGCAGCCGATTTGAGATATTACCCCATTGAGCCTGCGGTTTATATCGCGGATGCCGTCGTTCACCTTGCAGTGAACACCGGCCGTGATCGCCGGCATGGACAGGCCGAAGAGGCAAGAATTCTCCTTGACGGCCATGAAACGCGCGTTGAAATGGTGCAGCCAAACATCGCCACGTTGGATATCGACGTTGGTGGCGTGCTGGATAGCGCCCGGCAATGTGCCCAAACCCAACCGGTCGGCGGCGTAACCGAGTTCGAGCCGTCCGCCAATCGTTTCGGTAATGGTGAGGGCATCCAGGTTCTTTTTGCCCATGTTCACATATGAAAATGCGACGGCGGGTTTACCCAACATCGCGCCTTCAAAACGTGGCTCCGGATTGACCAGGTAGGCCATGGGCGTAATCGCCCCACCGCCGACACCTTCGATGGTGTGGAAGGGCAATGGCGGAGCAGCATAGGCAGCCGTTGTGAACAGAATTGCCGAGGTTATGGCCAACATGACCATAAGAAATCCCCGTTTGCCTCTTGCGTAAGTTATCATCAGACACTCCTTTTCCAAGCCCCGTCAAAAAGTTCCGGGCGGTGTTCTATCATCTTGCCGATCAATGAACACATGCCACTCTTTAGCGCATCGCTTCAACGGATCTCGCATCTTGCTAGTGGAGATTTTCCAACCGAACACTTGAATACTGTACGGCTTCATCAATGCTATCGGCGAAAAAGCGACATTCTTGTAAGCTGTATGTAGCGATACCACTTGTGGCAACTGGGTAAAATAGAGAATTCTAATAGAGCCATTTCGCGTCTCTAACGGGAAATGCGGTCGCCGCAGTATTGTTAACATTACAAGCCTAAAACGACACGACGCGTCGCAAGCTTAGCTCACGACGCGTCGTGTTTGATTTAAATGGCAATCTTTAACGATTGGTTAAACTATGCCGCGCTGGTTACGACGAACTCACCGTACTCATCACCGCATTCAATGCCTTTGACTTGCTCACACTTGAAGGTGCGCAGTCCAGTTTGACCGGTAGGATCATATTCGCCGCCGTAGGCCAAGTCCATGAATGCAGCGGAAACTCCCTGAATCATGTAGGCACACGGTCCCTTCAAGGCGCCTCGGTCGACGACGTCGGATTCATAGTAGTCGTAAGCTCGAACTACCATCTTCTCGCCGGGGATCAACTCGACGATTTCCGACTTGGCCCAACCCCAGGCGGTAAACACGGCAAAAGCGGCGTGCAACACGTCTTCGGGTGATTCGATCATGGGGGCGCAGACGGAAGCCCATTCTTCGCTGGTAATAATACCGTAACCGGTGTGATAGCCGCACTCGTGGGCGGCGTTTTCCAATAGCGCCTCGGCTGCCGGCTTCAACTCCGGGGCCACCGAATTGGTGATCAGTTCGGCGAAACTATTCCAGAAGTTGGTCGGTGCCTGGGTGACCAGCACGTTAAATGCCGGGACCAGACCTTCATTATTGGAAGTAACCTGTATTTTCGACATGGCGTCGATAATTATATCTCTGTCAACTGGCATATTTGTTTCTCCTTATATGCGAACGAGGCTGAAGCGCGAAGCGTCGGCGCCCGCGACAATACTTTCGGTTTCATAAACGGTATAGCTGCCGGCCGGCAGGTCATAGATGGCAGAGAGGGCTGCGGCAAGGTATCCCTGGCCGATGAAATTCACCGGTTTGTCCCGTTTTTCCCACTTTTTGATCCAACCCTCGTCGACATGGCTATGGTCCATGTGCGCGGCCGTGGAAAGTTCGCCCACGTGGTCGAACTTCAGCGTGCCCCAGCCGCATTGCTTCCAATACTCCTCAGCCAAGGCGATTCGGTCATCGAGCTCCTTGACATTGTTGTCGGTAAAATATGTGGACAACACGTCCAAGAAGCTCAACTCGGCTGAGCGTTTGAGCAGTTCACTGCCGTTGAATTGTTCGGCGTCATCGGCCAACTGGCAGTACAAGGTGGCGTAGTGGTGACAGTGAAGCACCGTGTCGAAGCCATTCATGGAATGTCGGCACGTTTCGCGATTGAATTTGTGATCAGTCACCCATTGGGTAAGTTGTTCTGTCGTCATCTTGTTTTCCTTTCTATAGTTGTGGCACGTCCGCGCCGATTATTTCTTTGGCGGCCGCATAGAACTTGGCAAGGTTTTCCGGTGAATCCGGTTCGACCTGGGCATTGTTCGACGGAATTCCCGTCTTCATGGCCAGGCGCATTTTTACTGGCAAACCACCTTTCTTGTCCGCCAGATCGTAGTACTGAACGAGTTTAGCACCCATCAGGTTCTCCTTTCTCAATTAGTCGTTTTAAAACGTCTTCAACATCTTTTGGTCCGGATCGGTCGAACGTCACGCGGAACGTCTTTTTTCCGATCACACCTTGAATAGTACAAGCTCCGCGTCGCTCAATTCGAAAATAGGGTTTTGGGAAATTAGGGTAATACTGTAGTTCCGCATTGTGGGCCAGCCGCCTCATCGTCGCTTCTTCCAAGGGATTATCGAGTTCGAATTCCTTGATAAAATCTCCGTCGAAGCAGTCCTCGACATGCCGGACTGCAATTACGCCGTGCATTTCGCCCCCTTGGTGGTTTCTATTGCACCCACAAGACGATCGACGTCGTCATCGGTATTGAAAGCCGCTACGCTTACGCGTATGCTGCCTTGAGGTGATGTTCCCAGATTTTGATGAATCTTCGGCGCGCAGTGCAATCCGCTACGGATATTGATGCCGAACGATTCTTCCAGCAAATACCCCAACTCCTCGGGCGACCAGTCGGCCAAGGTGAACGATACGATACCGGCTCGTCCATCTTCGCCGGCTAGCGGCGAGAGTCGTATGCCCGGAAATTCTTCAAGACGACGGCGGATCGAACACACGAGCTGATCCCGATGACGTCCAAGTTCGGCTACGCCTCGCTCTCTTACGAACCGGACGCCTGCCGTGAGACCGGCGATACCTGATAAATTCATCGTGCCCGCCTCGTGCCGGATGGGTAATTCGGGCGGATGCAGTGGATTTTCGCTCTGAACGCCGGTACCACCCACGAAAGTCAGAGGCAGCAGGTCGTCGGGAACGATCAATCCACCGATACCCGTGGGCCCGAAGAGCCCTTTGTGTCCCGCAAAAGCTACAAAAATCCGCCCCGGTAATGATCCGTAGTTCAGTTCCACGGTTCCGGCGCTTTGCGAAGCGTCTATCAGTAATGGAATTTCCAACTTGGCCGCCAAGCGAGCTATTTCTTCGACGGGCTGAATGCAGCCCGTGACATTCGACGCCTGGGTTACGGCGATCAGTTGTGTGTTATCCCGTATGGATTCCAACAAATCGCTGGGATCCAGTCTCCCGTCGTTACGTGGCTCTGTATGCGTGACGTCCAAGTCTTGGTCGCGCCGCAAGTGCTCCAAGGGCCGAAGAACGGAATTGTGTTCTAATACAGTTGTAAGACAGTGAATGTCTTTGCGTCCGAGCAATAGACCCCGAATAACCAGATTAAGCGCATAGGTGGCCGAAGGTGTAAGGATAACTTGAGAGGGCTTCGGTACGTCGAAAAGATCGGCCAGTTCCTTTCGGCATTCTGATGTCGAGTCCGTCCCGCGACCGCTTCGTCCCGGCTCGGTCGGCGGTTTCTCTAATGAGACACGTACAGCCTCGATTACCTCGGGAGGCTTCGGGAAGGTGGTGGCCGCGTTGTTGAAATACGTAATCACTGTTGGATTTCTATTGACCAATCCAGGAATAACATTGTGAAGCGACAACGTTGAAGGTGGCTGCTTCCTTCGCCTTAACAAGTAGGGGGGTTACAAAAATGTTCTCAGGGCAAAAAAAGATAGGTTAGAATCAAGCGAGATGCGGATTTTTTTGGAGATTTATATCGAGAAAACAGCGATGAGCCTGAATTATTCCAGCCGGAGAGGCGAGAATGTGGCAAAATTACCTTGTCAGGCAATTGACGAATAGAGGCGAATTTCCGAATACAACGAATACGTCGGGGGCGCATATCGTTTCGGTTTCGCGCATGCGATCCTGAGTAATGCACGTTATCAAGAACGAGATAACGAGATCTTGTCGTTAGCGTTTAGCGGGGCCTTCGACGAACTGGCGGTCTAAGTGGGTAAAAGTGATATACTTATATTTTCCCCGCTCCCAGAGCACGCCTACCGAACCATCCTTGAGGATGGTCATATCGGAATAGGCGGCAGGACCCTTAACGATTGACCGTTCGTCCGTGAATGTTTTGCCTTCGTCGTAGCTGATTCTGAGTACGAGGTTATTTCTGCCCGGTCCCTTGGGACCGGTCCAGAGGATGCGGTTGCGATCGTTATCGTTTTCCGCAAGCGAATAGCGCTCGACGGCGCAAGCGACCGGTGTAACGTGATTGCCGGGCCTTGCGGCGGTCCAGGTCTTTCCGTCGTCGGAACTGACGGATTGCCAGCGGTGGCTCTTTGTATTTCTATTTTGGCGGATATCCATGAGGATCTTGCCGTCGGCCAGTTCGACCAGTTGGTTCTCGTTGCCGCCGGTCGGCAAGGGCACGAATTGGCTTCGCTGCCAGGTTCTGCCGTGGTCGCTGCTGATGAGTGCCATGTTGAGTTTGGAATCGCGATCGATGGTGCTGGCCCATAAGGGAACCATGAGCACGCCCGATTTGGTTTGTATTCCGCCGCCGGGACCGGCGACGCTGGCACGCCATTTGGGATCTTGCATGTCGCGCGCGACTGCCGTAAGGTCGATCGCGTCTGACCATGTTTCGGCATTGTCGTCGCTGTATCGTGCGAAGTTCATCATGTCGCGAGTTTTTGGTCGGGATTTGAAGCCGGAACGGTTCGGTGCGCTACGTAGATAAAACACCCAAACCCGCGAGCGATCGCGATCCACCAGCGTGCAGGCGTTTGCCGCCGACCAGAACTCGCCCGGATCTTCCAGGATTGTCATTTTCGACCAGGTCTTTCCATTGTCGGTACTGGTTTTATAGACCAGGTCGATATCCTGATTTTTGCCGCCGGGATCTGATAGATTATATTTGCGGGCTTCGGCAAAGGCCAGCAAGGTTCCATTGGGTGTTACCTCGATGGCCGGGATTCGATACGCGAAATAGCCGTCTTTACCGGAGATAAAAACGTCGGAAGAAACCATCTCGGCGGCTTGCAACGCGCTGGCCGCGTAGAAGATCGTTGCCGCTAGAAGGACGGTTGTTAGACAAATATCGGTATGAGGTTTTGGTAATTTCGACAACATAGTCTTGGTTCCTGTCGTGGTTTTTGATTCTTATTTCACTTCCCAAGCCCAGGCTGTGCGGGACGGGATAGTCAGTTTTTGATCAATCTGTCGGGGGACGTTTGTTACGGTTTCGGTTATATCCGATGGAGATTTGGCGATCAAATGTGTTGCTTGAAATGTTTTTTCTGCCAGTCCATAGTCGGCCAGATCGAGCTTGACGTGGGCGGTGATTGGTTTGTCGGAAACGTGGTGCCGGCGCCAGTTCAGGATACACCGGGGGCACGGCAATAGCAAGATGCTGGGATTGAGCAACTCTTGATGCGTCATGGGTGCGTCTTGCGAAGCTGCAAAGCATCGCCCTACTTGTTGCCTTCGGACGATTTTTCCGGTTCCAGATCGATCACAACTAGTTCAGGTCGACAGAGGAATCGCAGGCGGGGCGAGGAGTTGCGTTCCATGCCCAGGCCGCGGGAGACCAGTAGCTGGCCGCCGTGGGGAAGTTTCGTGATGCCCGAGGCCCAACTTCGCGGCACCTTGCACATGGTCATAACCGGGCCCAGTAAAGGTAGTTGTACCTGGCCGCCATGTGTATGACCGGCCAAGAGCAGGTCGGCCGAAAGATCGCCCATGGCATAGTCGGGTACGTGACCTAGAACTACGTGGAATGGATCCGGTGTTGTGTCGTCCGTTCCGGTTGGTTCGTCATAATGTTTTCGCGGGCGAAGATTCTGGTTGCGTGAATCGTGTAGGGATAAACAGGTTAAGCGGATACCTCCCACTTCGTAGCTTTTTGTTATATGGGTGGCGGTGACCGGCAGACCGGCGAAGATCAATTGCCAGGGGTGCCAACTGTCGATATTACCCTGCACGGCGAAAACACCTTCGGGGGCTTGTAGTTCGACGTCTCTCATTAGTTGATGGGCTTCTTTGAGCAGAGGCACCCAGTGTTTGTGATCTACTTGCAGATAGTCGCCGCCGAAAAGAATGATGTCGGGCTTTTCGGCCAAAGCCCGAAGGAGGAAACTTTTCTCGTAATCCGATATGTGATCTGTCTGAAAGTCGCTTATGAAGACGATGCGTAGCGAGTGTTCTATTTTTGGGCTGGAAAAAGTGACGTACGAAACCTCGAGCCAGTGGGGTTCGATGAAAAAGGCGTCGATACCCACGCCGACACCCAGCAAACCGGCCATCAGGGATGCGACTGCCGTTTTACGCGCCTTGTGACGCAACATTAGACTGCCGCCAAACAAAAGGATTGGAATATAAACGAAGATCGCGAAGGAAAGAAAAGTGAAAATTGCAAAACCAGGCACGGAAAACTGTTTGGCGAAATAGACGCCCACCAGGATTAGGGCGAGGAGCGATGTTACCAGGTTTTTCGCTGTGGGTCCTCTTGAAAAAAACCACAAAATTGCGATCAGCGCGCATGTAGAAATGATGTTAAAATAGATAATCTTCGTGAACATCCAATTGTCCATATGGTGCTGCTCTCAGATCTATGGTTGCATGCGGTGGGTGTTTTTATTAGAAGCGAGCATTGGTATTCTACTACCGTTTGGAGAGAAAAGGCGCGGTCAAAAAACAACTTTTCCGCTTGATATTGCTTGAAACCCCAATATGCATGGTAAGTCTTAGTCTATTCTCGATCTAAGAATTCCTAATAAATTACTCTTGTGATGAATGGGTGTTTTCTGACAGACTAAAGTGGGCTGAGATTTTACAAGATTCCGGTCTTTGGGGCGAATATTATAACAAGGAATCAATTGCAATTTGTCATTAGTAT